>NZ_JALBGX010000015.1:0-93913 GCF_023006465.1 Rhizobium sp. PRIMUS64
CTTGCTTGCTCGACGCGCGCCAAGGCGGTGGGCGACAGCGCGAGCGCTTCTCCGGTCCCGACGCGCGCGACATCGCGCCAGGTCAGCACGGACTCGATCGTGATTGTCATTGACCGCTTCCGAAATGGCCGATGAATTGGCGAAACGCGGGCGTTGCGCCGCCGGTGAACATGTCGTCCGGCTTGCCGCTGCTTTCGATCAGCCCCTCGCGCATGAAGACGACGCGGTTCGAGACGTTGCGGGCAAAGCTCATCTCATGGGTGACGACGAGCATGGTCATGCCCTCCTCGGCCAGCGCGCGCATGACGCGCAGAACTTCGCCGACAAGCTCGGGATCAAGCGCCGAGGTCGGTTCGTCAAAGAGCATCACCTTCGGCTTCATCGCCAGCGCGCGGGCGATCGCGGCGCGCTGCTGCTGGCCGCCGGAGAGATGGGCCGGATAGGCATGGCGCTTATCGGCGATGCCGACCTTTTCCAGCAGCGCTTCGGCCTCGGCGATGCAGTCGGCACGCGGTCGCTTCAGCACATGGATCGGCCCTTCGATAACGTTTTGCAGGATCGTCATATGGGACCAGAGATTGAAGGACTGGAACACCATGCCGAGTTCGGAGCGGATATGGTCCACCTGCTTCTGGCTGGCCGGCTTGCTCGTGCCGCCCTTGTGCACCATGCGGATCTGTTCGCCGTCGACCCAGATCTCGCCGTCGCTTGCGGTTTCGAGCAGGTTGATACAGCGCAGGAAGGTCGACTTGCCGGAGCCGGAGGCACCGAGCAGCGAGATCACATCGCCGTCTTCCGCGTCGAGGGAAATGCCGCGCAATACTTCGTGCGTACCGAAGCTCTTGCGGATATTGCGGACCGATAGTCGGGTTACGCCTGGCATGGGTGCTCCAATCGGGTCACGAGCATGATGCCGAAAAGTGTGAGCGGTTTTCGGACAACATCATGCTCTAACTCTTTAGTTTAGAACAGGATTCAGATTTTAGGCCGACCCGGCCTAAAATCATCCTGTTCTAGGCCGCTTACGCCTTCAGCGCCTGCGGAATGGCGCGGCGATGTCGGGACAGCGAATATTCGAGCAGAGCCATGCCCTGCAGGATGATGAAGTTAAGGACGAGATAGATGATCGCCGCACAGAGAAAGACTTCCATGGTGCGGTAGGTCTGCGAGATCAGCCGCTGCGCCACGCCGGTGACTTCCCAGACGGTGACGAGGCTTGCGAGCGCCGTCGACTTCATCATCAGCACGATCTCGGTGGAATAGGCCGGCAGCGCGTGGCGAAAGGCGATCGGCGCCAGGATACGGCGCACCAGCAGGAAGCCGGACATGCCGATCGAGCGTGCCGCTTCGATCTCCTTCGGCGAGACGGCGCGAATGCCGCCGCGGAAGATCTCCGCCGTGTAGCCGGCGGTGCAGAGCGCCAGCGACAGCACGGCGCAAACCATCGGCTCGCGCAGGAACGGCCAGAGGAAGGAATAGCGGATGACGCCGAACTGGCCGAGGCCGTAGAATACCAGGAACATCTGGATCAACAGCGGCGAGCCCCGGAAGACGAAAATATAGCCCTTGGCGAAGCCCGAAAGCACTGAGTTGCCGCTGGTCCGCATCCAGACGATGACAAGCGCCAGCAGGCCGCCGGAGACGATCGACAGGGAAAACAGGATGAGCGTCGTCGGTACGGCCTTGAGCAGGGTGACCATGGTCGAGGCGATGAAGGTGAAATCCATGGTCGCCTCCTTACGCCTGGCCCATGGCGGATGCCGGCATGCTGCGATTGGCGCGGCGCTCCGCCCCGTTGAAGATGCGGTCCGAAAGGCTGGTCAGGAGCAGATAGAGGCAGCCGCCGGCAATGAAGAACAGGAAATATTGCCGGGTCGAGCCCGCCGCCACCTGGCTGGTGCGCATCAGCTCGGCAAGACCGGTGACGGAAATCAGCGCCGAATCCTTGAGACTGAGCTGCCAGACGTTACCGAGGCCGGGAATGGCGAGGCGAAACACCTGCGGCATGATGATGCGGCGAAGGCGCATGCGGCGATGCATGCCGATCGCCGAGGCGGCCTCAAGCTCACCTTTGGAGATGGCGAGGAAAGAGCCGCGGAAGACCTCCGCCTGGTAGGCGCCGGAGATGATGCCGACGGCAAGCGCGCCTGCGACAAAGGAGGGCAAGCCGAGGAACCCCTCGTAACCCATTGCCTGGCCGATAGAGGTGACGGCCGACGAGCCTCCGAAATAGATGAGATAGATGATCAGCAGTTCGGGCACGCCGCGAAACACGGTCGTATAGACGTTGCCGAGCGTGACGAGGACAAGATTGCCGGAGAGTTTCGCAGCTGCGACAATCGCGCCGAGCACTGCGCCGATCGCCAGTGCCGTCGCCGTGACAGCCAGCGTCATCAAGGCGGCGGCAATAAGCAACGCGCCCCATCCCGTCGAGCCGAAGCCGAGAAGTTCCAAGCTTGCCATATCGTCCGTTCCCCGTCCGTGGCAGTGTTTTGCGGATTGACAATAGCATGCGGTCTCCGGCGATAAAGCCGGAGACCGGTGTTTACGGCCGAAAGGCCGAAACGCTTATTGCGGGCTGACGTCGACCTTGAACCACTTCATCGAGAGGTTCTTGACGGTGCCGTCGGCAAGTGCGGACTTGATCGCTTCGCTGAACTTGTCGCGCAGGTCCGTATCGGCCTTGCGGACACCCAGGCCTTCGCCCTCGCCCCAGATCGAACCGGCGATCTCGGGGCCGGTGAAGTCGAGCGCGCCGTTGGCGGACGCAAAGGCGTTGTTGAAATAGACGGCATCGTCGAAGCCGAGGTCGATACGGCCGTTCTGCAGGTCGAGGTCGCGGTCGGCACCGGTCTTGTATTCGCGGATCTCGGCAATATCGCCGAAATTGTCATAGACGAACTTGGCGTAGACGGTCGCCGCCTGGATGCCGATCGTCTTGCCCTTGAAGGCGGCCTTCAGCGCGTCGATCTCTTTCACGCCGGTCTGGCCGGGCGTCATCTTGATCGTAGTGCCGGTGCCGGCGGCCTTGGCCAGCGGGCTGTCCTTGGCGGTAGCAAAGGCGGCAGGAGTGGCGGCATAGGGAACCGTAAAGTCGATGACCTGCTTGCGCTCATCGGTGATCGACAGTGCATCCATGATGACGTCGAACTTGCCGGCGTTGAGCGCCGGGATCATGCCGTCCCAGTCGGAGGCGACAAGCGTGCATTCGATCTTGGCCCGTTCGCACAGCACCTTGGCGAGTTCCGGTTCGAAGCCACCGAGGGTGCCATCGGCATTGGTGAGGTTCCAGGGCGCATAGGCGCCTTCGAGGGTAATGGTCGCCTTCGTCCAGTCTTTGGAAAAGGCAGGTGCGGCGAAGGCGGAAAGGGCCGCCACGCCACAAAGCAGGATTGCGCTGAATTTCATGTGTGAATTCTCCTCTGGAGTTGAAACAGACCTTGCGGCACCACGGCCGATCTTCGCCGGCTTGCCCTTTCCTGTCCTATTTCTTATTCGAGGACCGATTGGGAGGTTGTATATGGTACCATATGAGATATTTTGTGATATGCAAGAGGAAAGTCGAATTGTGTGGCGAATTCCATTCGTGCAAAAGGAATAGGCAATGAAGCGTCCCGGCGAGATGAAGCGCGAACTGGCGCAGAATGATAGCACCCCGCTCTATGCCGGCGTCAAGCAGGTGATCCTCGACCGCATCCAGAGCGGCGAATGGCCGCCGAAATATCGCGTGCCCTCGGAAAACGAGCTGGTCGTCGAGCTCGGCGTCAGCAAGATGACCGCCAATCGGGCGCTGCGCGAACTTGCCAACGAAGGCGAACTCGTCCGCATCCAGGGCGTCGGCTCCTTCGTTGCCGAGCGCAAGGGTTATTCGGCACTGTTCGAGGTCCGCAACATTGCCGAGGAAATCGCCGAACGCGGTCATGTCCACGAGGCCTCCGTCGTTGTTCTCGCCCAGGAAACCGCCTCTCCAGAGGTTGCCGACGCGCTGGAACTTGCGATTGGCGCTGCGGTTTTCCATTCGCTGATCGTCCACAGCGAAAACGGCGTTCCCGTGCAGATCGAGGACCGCTTCGTCCACCCGGAGGCCGCGCCTGAATATCTCGACCAGGATTTTTCGACGCTGACGCCGAACGCTTATCTGACGGCTGCGGCCCCGCTGAGCGGCTCCGAGCACGTTGTCGAGGCGGCGATGCCGCAGGCCTGGGAATGCAAGCTGCTGACCATCATGAAGACCGAACCGTGCCTGACGATCCGCCGCCGCACATGGTCGGCAAAGCAGGTGGTCTCGACCGCACGTCTCGTCTATCCAGGCCACCGCTATCGCTTGGAAGCCCGTAGTGGCAAGATGTTCGAGGAATGAAAACACCCGTCATGTTGTATATGGGACCGTGTAAGCCGCGCCGTCGCCAGGAGCGGGTGTAAACGGCAGCGGCCGCACTGCTTGACCGAGGAAACAGCGTCCTTGGCGGAGACTTATCATGGCGTGTGAAAATAAGCGGAGGAGACTTTTTACAAGCTCGGCAATAACGCATGGACAAGGCGTGGGCAACCGCCGCACGCCAATGATTGTCCGTTTCGACGGAGGTCGGATCTTCTTCTCCTTGTTGCGTCGGGCCCCGGGCATGCCTAGTTGAAGCCCGACGGATAGTCTTGCTCGAGATCGGACTAGGGCTGGCGCCCTTGGCCTCGTGAGTCGCGGGATCTCGGGCGGCACCTGCATCAGTCCCCCGTTCCCTTGCGTGTGGCCGGAAGGTATCTATTGTCGACGAATGCCGGGTGGTTGGGAGTGGGTAATGTCGGCAGTGCCGTTCTCAAAGATTTCGACGCCGCTCAACGCGCTGTTCGCTGCAATCGGTCTCCTGGTCGTTGCCGCATTGACGACGCAGGGCCTTACTGGACAGGAGAGGCTTGTCTTTGAGCTGCTACTTGCGGCAATTTGGCTGGCCTATGTCCTCCAATTGAGCGGCACATTGCTTTCACGGCGAGACCGCTTGTCGGGCGGGATGCCGGCCCTCGTGATCGATTTTCTCGCGGTTCTAGTTCCGGCTGCTGCATTCTTGTTCGTCGAGTCCCGTGATCGAAACCTCTATTGCGCCATTTGGCTTCTCAAGCCGTTGCGCGACTCGACCTTTTTCAGGCTGCTAGCAAAGGTGGTCGCGAATGAATCGCGCAATCTGCTTGGCGTGACATCGGTGTTCGGCATCGTTCTTTTTGGTGCTGCGTTGGCCGGTTATATCATCGAACGAGACGTCCAGCCCGATAGGTTCGGCAGCATTCCGCAGGCGATGTGGTGGGCGGTCGTGACGCTGTCGACGACCGGCTACGGCGACGAGATCCCGCAGACCCTCGCAGGTCGCGTTCTGGCCGGATTGGTGATGATGAGCGGGATCGGTATTTTTGCACTTTGGGCCGGCATCCTCGCCACCGGCTTCTACGAAGAGGTTCGCCGCCAAGACTTCGTTCGCAATTGGCAGTTGGTCGCTGCCGTACCCCTGTTCCAGAAGCTTGGTTCCGCTGCACTGATAGAGATCGTTCGGGCGCTGCGAACGCGCATTGTCCCCGCGGGTGCCGTGATCTGCCGCAAGGGCGATGTTGGCGATCAGATGTTCTTCATTGTCGAGGGGCGGGTCACCGTGGCGACACCCGACCATCCGGTGGAACTCGGTGCCGGAAACTTCTTTGGCGAGATGGCGCTAATCAGTGGCGAACCTCGCTCAGCGACGGTCAGCGCAGCAACCGAGGTATCGCTGCTGTCGCTCTACGCCGTGGATTTCCAGATGTTGTCGAGCAGCAGTCCGGAGATCGCGGAGACCATCCGCAAGACGGCGCTGGAGCGGCGGGGCGGGCCGCCGAAGGAATAATCCAAGCCTGATGGCTGCGGCATGGCAGCGGCCGGTGGAGGGCCTTGACCGGCTCATTGCTCCCAGACGGTCGAAAAGTAGAGCGTCCGAGGCGTTGATTTCAACCCTGAACTTTTAACTTTGCTTTATGATCGGCGGCTCTCCTGTGGACTGGGGCCGGGGCCGTGTTTCAAAACTAGCGCCGCTTACACCAGCATCGACAAATGTCCCCCGCAAAGTTTCCAACCACGCGATGCGATATACGAAACCCCCAGATCAAGCTGGGTTTCTATGATGGTAACCTACGCGCGGTATTCGATAGATCAGCAAAACCCTGTCGGCGGCATCGCGCAGGAGGCGACGAAAGGCGAGGAAATCCGCGTTTCTCCCGCCCTGATCCAGCCCATATGGTCCGGCGATGTCTCCGCAGCCGTCGCTGACGCGGCAGTCGCGGCATCCGTCAACGGCATTGTCGAAGTCGGCGGTCCGGAAGCCCTGCCGCTCGACGAACTGAATCCGCCGCTTCGTGCGCATCACCAAGGACCCGCGCAAGATCGTTCCTGACGTCTACGCTCGCTATTTCGGCATCGCCCTCAACGACCAGTCACTGACGACAGGTAAATCCGCACGCCTCGGCTCCGGCAGCTACGAAGACTGGCTTGCCCGCCAGGTGAGCGCATAAGGCAAGACGGAAACCAGATATGCGAATTGGCGTAGCCCGCCCATGCGCACGATCTCATAAAAGCTGGCGCCGCTGCACCAATGAAAGTCGCCCCACCCGCTTAAAGGAATGCAGCCTATTTCATGAGCGCGGACTGTCTCAGCGCGGCATGAATATCGCTGACGACGGCAGCACCCTCGCCCACCGCCGCCGCAACCCGCTTCGTCGACCCGGCGCGCACGTCGCCGATCGCAAAGACGTTCGGCAGACTGGTTTCAAGCGCGAGCGAGGGCCGCCCAAGCTCCGTCTCGACATCGGGAGTAAATCCCGTGCCGGTCCTGATGAAGCCCTTGTCATCGGTCTTGATGCGGCACTTGATCCAGTCGGTATTGGGATCTGCGCCGATGAACATGAAGACCTTGCGAAGGTCGTAATTTGTCTCGCTCCGCTGCTGAAAATTCGTGACGGTGGCCGTCAGGCGGCCATTCTGCTCTTCGGAGAGCGCCGTCAGTTCGCATCCCACATGCATCTCCACATTCGGCAGCGCAGCTATGCGTTCGATCAGATAGGTGGACATGGTCTCCACCAGGCTTCGGCGGATCAGGAGATGCAGGCGCCGGACCCGCGGCGCCAGAAAGGCGACAGCCTGGCCGGCCGAATTGCCGCCGCCGACAAGCGCAATATCGTCGTTTTCACAGAGCTTTGCCTCGATTGCCGAGGCCCAATAGGAAATTCCCGCTCCTTCGAAACGGGCGATGTCGGGAATGGTAGGCCTGCGGTATCGGGCACCCGAGGCGATGACGACGGTTCGCGCCTTCACCGTCCTGTCTCCATCGAGGCGCAACATCATCGGGTCGATTGCCCGCCGGCCTGCCGCCGCCGGGACCAGCTCGCTGACATCGAGCGGCAGGGCGATCTCCGCGCCGAACTTGAGCGCCTGGTTGAAGGCGCGGCCGGCGAGCGCTTGGCCCGAAATTCCGGTCGGAAAGCCAAGATAGTTTTCGATGCGCGAGGAACTGCCGGCCTGCCCGCCGATCGCCCGCGCATCGATGACGATGACGCGCAGCCCTTCGGACGCGGCATAGACGGCAGCCGCCAGTCCCGAAGGTCCGGCGCCTACGATCGCCACATCATAGAGGATGGCCGGATCGAGCTCCGGCATGATGCCGAGGCAGCAGGCGGCTTCCGCATCGGTTGGGTGTTTGAGGACGGTGCCATTCGGGCAGACCATCAGCGGCAGATCGACAGGCAGGATGCCGAGCCTCTCTACTAATGCCCGGCCCTCATGGTCGGAGGCGGCATCGAGCACGACATGCGGATAGCCGCTCCGGGACAGAAAGCCCTGCAGCCGCGTGAGATCGCGCTCGCCGGGATGGCCGATCAGGATCGAGCCGGCGCCGCCGAACTGAATCAGTTCCACGCGCCGCAGGATATAGGCGCGCATGATGATCTCGCCGATCTCGGCCGAACCAATGATCAGCGCCTTCAGATGGGCAGCATCGAAGGCCAGCGCCACACATCCTTCCGGCCCCGCACGCCCGCCGGCAAGCAGCGGCCTTCCGGAGAGCTGGCTGACCTCTCCTGAAAACTGCCCCTCGCCATGGCTGGTGATCAAGACTTCCGGCGTCGACAGTCCGTCATGCCGGAAAGCATCCAGGCGGCCGGAAAGGACCAGCCATGCCGGCGCATTCCGGTCACCGATCTGGTAGACAACCTCACCGGGAGCAAATGTATGCGGCCCGCCGCTGGCAAAGCGCCTCGCCATCTGAACCTGCGCGGCGCTCAGCACCGGAAACATCTGATAGCGGCGGGATTCCAGATTATCGGCGGTCATGTCGAAGCCCTCAGTAAAAGCTTGGGATCGGGCCGCGCTGCGGCGTCTGATCGGGAAGCTCCACCATGATCTGGTCGAGATAGCACCAGCCCCAGCCTTCGGGCGGGTCATAGCCCTCGATAATCGGATGTCCCGAGGCGTGAAAATGCGCCGTCGCATGCTTGCCTATGGATTGATCGCAGCATCCGACATGGCCGCATTCCCGGCACAGGCGAAGATGCACCCATTCCTGGCCAATCTCCAGGCATTCTTCGCAACCAAGCGTCCTTGGCGTCACGGATCGCACACCTGCGACATGCTTACATCCCGACATCTGCTTCTCCGGTGGTGATTGAAGGCTGTCCCTGCCGCAAGAACATAGATCACGAGGCGATTTTCTCCATCGATACGCAAGGATAGAAATGCACTTCCGCATCCTCTGCCGCCGTGTTCCCACAACGTTCTTCAGCTTCGAAGTGGCACCGTCATTTGCAAGCCCAGGGCCAAGATGACAACCGCCTTTGGGAGGTAGCGGTTCTGTTCCACTTGCGCGATGCTTTCCGCTCCGGCGACGTCTGGCTCGACCACTCTCGCCGCTACGGTAACCTGAAGCAAGTGTTGGTGCCGATGATTACGGCACAGGCTAATGCAAAACTGGCCGTGCCGCTCGATCCGAAGCATGTCTGACCGCAAGACGCGCCTCGCCGATGGACTGAAGCGGCTGGCGCAAGCGGCGCGCAACGGCACGATCCCGCATGGCAGCATCGAGGATGGAACCTTGCGGATCGACCGGCTGACGGCGGACGTTCCGGACGACAGCGCCGAGGAGCTGATACTCCGTGATGGCCAACACTACCGGATCGCTGGGGAAGGCGGACGGTGATGATGCTGGCCACCATGCCCGGCGGTTCCGCCCGCGGCATGGGCTGGGTTTCGACGGATGCAGCGGCAACGGCCGGTTAGATCGGGTTAATTAGGATGCCGGCGTGAAACGCGCCACCAGCGCGTGACGATCACCCGGATAGGTGAAGCGTACATGCGTTACCGGGCCGGCGCCACTCCAGGTCCGGCGTTCGACCACGAGGCAAGCGGTGTTGCGTGCTATGTCTAAGACGGCGGCCACTTCGGCATTGGCCGAGACGGCGTGGATCCGGTGTTCGGCCGTGCTCCACGGCACCTGGTTGAGCAGCCAGGGACCCGGCGCCATCGTCTGGAAGTCAGCATCGGCGGCTTCAGGAACCGTCGCAAGGCTGATCAGCCGCTCCTCCAGGCAAAAGGGCCGCATGCCGGCATTGTGGATGCAGACGACCTCGACGACCGAGGACGCCATAGGCAGTTCCAGCCTTCGACTGTCTTCTGCCTTGGCCTTGCGGCTCGTCTTTTTCGATACCGCATAGGAATAGGGCAGGTTCAGCGACTGCACCTCGGCCTTGATGTCGTGGATTTCGAGAACAGCCGATTGCGCCTGCGGCTGGGTGACGAAGCTGCCGGATTTCTTGCGGCGCTCGATAAGGCCGGCCTTGGCGAGCTGGGTCAGCACCTTGTTCACCGTCATGCGCGAGCAGTCATACTGCGTGGCGAGATCGACCTCGAAGGGAATGCGGTGCCCCGGCGGCCAATCGCCCGAGACGATACGGCCCTCGATGTCGCTGAGGATGCGCTGATGCAAGGTGGGATCCCTGCTTTGGTTCATCGCCACGTTCCGATTGGTCTCCCGCTATCTCTTTGTTTTTACGCAATCCCGAACGCAAAACCGCTACACATTTTTGCTGGAACTGCTCTAATTCGAATGTCTGGACAGGAAAAGCTCTTTTTCAGGCAGCAAGCAGTTCGCCCATGACAGCGAGGAAACGCCGGTCGATGGCATCGCGCCTGAGATGGCGGCCGCCCTCCACCTGCTTGCGGCCATGCGCCCAGACGCAATCGACGGACATGCCGCCTGCAAACAGCCAGTGATCGAGGATCTGGTCGCCTGTGAGATAGGGAATGGCCGTCGTATCGAGCGAAACGATATCGGCGTGATGGCCCTCGACGAGCCCGGCCGGCGACTTCAGCGCGGCGCCACCGCCGGCAAGCGCATGTGTAAACAGCGAAAGCGCCGTCGAACCGCCGGGCGCTGCGACGACGTTGCGGGCGCGAAGCGCCAGGCGCTGCGAATATTCGAGCTGGCGCAGTTCCTCCGGCAGGGAGATCAGCACGTTGGAATCCGAGCCGATGCCGTAACGCCCGCCCTCTTCGAGGAAGAGCGGTGCGGCAAAGGCGCCATCGCCGAGATTGGCTTCGGTGATCGGGCAGAGGCCGGCGATCGCGCCGCTTTTTGCCATCCGCCGCGTTTCGTCCTCGGTCATGTGGGTCGCATGGATCAGGCACCAGCGCTCATCCACCGCCGCATGATCGAGCAGCCACTCCACGGGCCGCGCGCCGGACCAGGCGATGCAGTCCTCGACCTCCTTCACCTGCTCGGCGACATGGATATGGATGGGACCCTCGCCCGCCATCGGCACGAGCCTCATAAGCTCGTCCGGTGTCGCGGCGCGCAGGCTGTGCGGCGCCAGCCCGAGCTCGGCGCCGTCGAGCCGGCGGGTCACCGCCCGGCATCCCTCCATCAGCCTTTCGAAGCTTTCGAGCGAATTGATGAAACGCCGCTGACCGTCGATGGGGGCAGCACCGCCGAAGCCGGAATGGGCATAAAAGACCGGCAGCAGCGTCAGGCCAATACCGGTCTCTTCACTCGCCGCCCCGATGCGCTCGGCAAGCTCGGCGATATTGGCGTAAGTGCCGCCATCCCTGTCGTGGTGGAGATAGTGGAACTCGCCGACGCGGGAAAAACCGGCCTCCAGCATTTCCGCATAAAGCTTGGCCGCCACCGCCTCGACATGCGCCGGCGTCATCGCCAGAGCAAATTTGTACATGACAGTGCGCCAGCTCCAGAAGCTGTCATTGGCCGGGCCGCGCACTTCGGCAAGGCCGGCCATCGCCCGCTGGAAAGCATGGCTGTGCAGGTTCGCCATGGCAGGAACGAGCAGAGCGTGGCGTTCGTCGCCGAGCCCGGGAGAAGTGCCGATTTCCACCCGTGCGATACGCCCGGCTTCGAGCGTCAGCCGCACATCCTTCTGCCAGCCTTGCGGGGTCAGCGCCGTATCTGCGTGAAGTGTGGCCATGGCCTTCCCTCTCCTTTGCCGTGCCGCCGATCTTTCTTTTCCAGAAAAGCGCACAAAATTTCTCTTGTCACCTGTCGATTATGTATATACATGTTTTGGCATAAGGAAAGGCGCAAAGCTGATGACCGGGAACAATTTTTCAGAGGAAACCTCGTCCGCCGACGCCCGTCCGGCGCTTTGGCGCAATGCGCGGCTGGCCACGCTTGCGCCCGATAAAGAAGGGCTTGGCATCGTCGAAAAGGGCGCCGTGCTGATCGAAAACGGCCGCATCGCCTTTGCCGGCGCCGAAAGCGACCTGCCGGCATCGGCCATCGAACACTCCGAAATCGTCGATCTGGAAGGCCGCTGGGTAACGCCCGGCCTCGTCGACTGCCACACCCATATCGTTCACGGCGGCAACCGCGCCCGCGAGTTCGAAATGCGCCTTGCAGGCGCCACCTATGAGGAGGTCGCGCGTGCCGGTGGCGGCATCGTCTCCTCGGTGAAGGCGACCAATGCGCTGTCGGTCGAGGAACTCGTCGCCGCGGCTCTGCCGCGGCTCGACACGCTGCTTGCCGAAGGTGTCACGACGATCGAGGTCAAGTCCGGTTACGGGCTGAACCGAACCGGTGAAGTGAAGATGCTCCAGAGCGCCCGCCTGCTCGGCCATATCAGACCGGTCCGCGTCGCCACCAGCTATCTCGGCGCCCATGCGACGCCTGTGGAATATAAGGGGCGCAACGGCGATTATCTCGATGATGTCGTCCTGCCAGGTCTCGACGACATGCATAACCTCGGTCTTGCCGATGCCGTCGACGGCTTTTGCGAGGGCATCGCCTTTTCCACGACCGAGATCGCGCGCGTCTTCGACAAGGCCAAGGCGCTCGGCCTGCCTGTCAAGCTGCATGCCGAGCAGCTCTCCAATCTTGGCGGCGCCAAGCTCGCCGCGTCCTATGGCGCGCTTTCAGCAGATCACCTCGAATATCTCGATGAAGATGGCGTTGCGGCGATGGCCGCAGCCGGCACCGTCGCCGTGCTGCTGCCCGGCGCCTTCTATGCGATCCATGAAAAGCAGAAGCCGCCGGTTGAGGCGTTGCGGCGGGCAGGCGTGCCGATCGCGATCGCCACTGATTGCAATCCCGGCACCTCGCCGCTCACTTCGATGCTGCTCACCATGAATATGTCGGCCACACTTTTCGGCCTGACCGTCGAGGAATGCATCGCCGGCGCCACCCGCGAAGGTGCGCGCGCGCTCGGTCTGCTCGACAAGACAGGAACGCTCGAACCCGGCAAATCCGCCGATCTCGCCATCTGGAATATCGAAAGCCTTGCCGAGCTCGTCTACCGCATCGGCTTCAATCCGCTTCACACACGCGTCTTCAAGGGCGAAAGGAACGGTCGATGACCATCACGCTCCACCCGGGCTCCGTCTCGCTTAAGGATTTGGAAATCATCTACTGGACGGGCGCACCGGCAAGGCTCGATCCCGCCTTCGATGCCGGGATCGCCAAGGCCGCTGCCCGTATCGCCGAGATCGCCGCCGGCAATGCGCCGGTCTACGGCATCAATACCGGCTTCGGCAAACTCGCCTCGATCAAGATCGACAGCGCCGATGTGACCACCTTGCAGCGCAATCTCATCCTGTCGCATTGCTGCGGCGTCGGCGCGCCGCTGCCTGAGAATATCGTGCGGCTGATCATGGCGCTGAAGCTGGTCTCGCTCGGGCGCGGCGCCTCCGGCGTGCGGCTGGAGCTGGTGCGGCTGATCGAAGGCATGCTGGAAAAAGGCGTCATCCCGCTGATCCCGGAAAAGGGCTCGGTCGGCGCCTCCGGCGATCTCGCCCCGCTCGCCCATATGGCGGCAGTGATGATGGGCGAGGCCGAAGCCTTCTTCGCCGGCGAACGCCTCTCGGGTGCGCAAGCCCTCGAAAGGGCTGGTCTCAGACCGGTCGTGCTCGCCGCCAAGGAGGGCCTGGCGCTGATCAACGGCACCCAGACCTCGACGGCGCTGGCGCTGGCCGGCCTGTTTCGCGCCCATCGTGCCGCACAGGCAGCTCTTATCACCGGCGCCATGTCCACCGATGCCGCCATGGGCTCTTCGGCGCCCTTCCATCCGGATATTCACACATTGCGTGGCCATAAGGGCCAGATCGACACGGCAGCCGCGCTTCGCGCGCTGCTGGAAAATTCCATCATTCGCCAGAGCCACATCGAGGGCGACGAGCGCGTGCAGGATCCCTATTGCATCCGCTGCCAGCCGCAGGTCGACGGCGCCTGCCTCGATCTGTTGCGCTCGGTTGCCCGCACCCTTGAAATCGAGGCCAATGCGGTCACCGACAATCCGCTGGTTCTCTCGGACAATTCCGTCGTCTCCGGCGGTAATTTCCACGCCGAACCCGTCGCCTTCGCCGCCGACCAGATCGCGCTCGCCGTCTGCGAGATCGGCGCGATTTCGCAGCGCCGCATCGCGCTGCTGGTCGATCCCACACTCTCCTACGGCCTGCCGGCCTTCCTCGCCAAGAAGCCGGGCTTGAATTCCGGCCTGATGATCGCCGAGGTGACGTCGGCGGCGCTGATGTCGGAAAACAAGCAGATGTCGCACCCGGCCTCGGTCGATTCGACACCTACGTCGGCCAACCAGGAAGACCATGTCTCGATGGCCTGCCATGGCGCCCGCCGCCTGCTTGCCATGACCGAGAACCTGTTCGGCATCATCGGCATCGAGGCGCTGACCGCCGCCCAAGGCGTTGAACTGCGCGCGCCGCTATCCACGAGCCCGGAGCTTGCCAAGGCGATCGCCGCTATCCGCAGCAAAGCTCCGAGCCTCGACGCCGATCGCTACATGGCAAACGACCTCGCCGCCGCCGCCGAACTGGTGGCAACGGGCGCACTGAACGCCTCGGTTTCATCTGGCATATTGCCGGTATTGGAGGGCTGAGATGATGGTGACGGAAAAAGTCTCCTCCCCATGCGAAATTCGCCAAGGCACCTCCCCCGTCATCCTCGGCTTCCCCCATACCGGCACCGACGTGCCGGCTGAGATTGCCGACCGGCTCAACGACAATGGCAGGATGCTGGCCGACACCGACTGGCATATCCACAGGCTCTATGACGGCCTGCTGGACAACGTCACGGTGGTGCGCGCCACCTTCCACCGCTATGTGATCGACGCCAACCGCGATCCGGCGGGCGTCAGCCTCTATCCCGGCCAGAACACCACCGGCCTCATTCCGCAGACGGATTTCGACGGAAAGGCGATTTGGAAGGATGGGCAGGCGCCTGACGAAGCCGACATCGCGGCGCGGCTGCGGGACTTCCATGCTCCCTATCATGCCGCACTCGCCGCCGAGATCGAGCGCGTGAGAGCCATCCATGGCGTCGCAATTCTCTACGACTGCCACTCGATCCGCTCCCACATCCCCTTCCTCTTCGAAGGCAAGTTGCCGGATTTCAATATCGGCACCGACATGGGCAAGACGTGCGACAGCGCGATCGAGCAGGCGACGCTCACCGTCGTCGAAGCCGCCGAAGGTTACGACAGTGTGCTCAACGGTCGCTTCAAGGGCGGCTGGACGACACGCCACTATGGTCGGCCCGACACTGGTGTGCACGCGATCCAGATGGAGCTCGCGCAATCGACGCATCTCCAAACCGAGGCGACGCCCTTCGCCTACGATGCCCCCAAGGCAGACAGACTTCGCGTCCATCTCAAAAACATTCTGGTGCGCATCGAACAGATTGCGCCAGGCCTGAAACGATAACGATCACTCGACAGGGGAACCGCCATGAACAATCCACGCCACAATATCCGCGAAATCCGCGCGCCCCGCGGCAACGATCTTAATGCCAAGAGCTGGATGACTGAAGCGCCGCTGCGCATGCTGATGAACAATCTCGACCCTGACGTCGCCGAAAATCCGAACGAGCTCGTCGTTTATGGCGGCATCGGCCGCGCCGCCCGCACCTGGGAGGATTTCGACCGCATCGTAGCGACGCTGAAGACGCTGACGGAAGAAGAAACCCTGATCGTCCAATCCGGCAAGCCGGTGGCCGTATTCCGCACCCACAAGGATGCACCGCGGGTGCTGATCGCCAATTCCAACCTCGTGCCGCATTGGGCGACCTGGGATCATTTCAACGAGCTGGATAAGAAGGGCCTTGCGATGTACGGCCAGATGACGGCCGGCTCGTGGATCTATATCGGCACGCAGGGCATCGTGCAGGGCACCTACGAGACCTTCGTCGAGGCCGGCCGCCAGCATTACGGCGGCAATCTCAAGGGCAAATGGATCCTGACCGGCGGCCTCGGCGGCATGGGCGGCGCCCAGCCGCTCGCCGCCGTCATGGCCGGCGCCTGCTGCCTGGCCGTCGAATGCAATCCCGATTCGATCGATTTCCGCCTGCGCACCCGCTATGTCGACGCCAAGGCCGAGACGCTCGATGAAGCGCTTGAGATGATCGACCGCTGGACCAAGGCCGGCGAGGCGAAGTCCGTCGGCCTGCTTGGAAATGCTGCCGAAATCCTGCCGGAGATGGTCCGCCGCGGCATCCGCCCCGATATCGTCACCGACCAGACCTCGGCCCACGACCCGATCAACGGCTACCTGCCGAAGGGCTGGACGATGGGTGAGTGGAAGGCAAAGCGCGAAAGCGATCCGAAGGCAGTGGAAAAAGCAGCGCGCGCCTCGATGCGCGAGCATGTCGAAGCGATGATCGCCTTCTGGAATGCCGGCGTGCCGACACTCGATTATGGCAACAATATCCGCCAGGTCGCCAAGGACGAAGGCCTCGAAAACGCCTTCGCCTTCCCGGGCTTCGTGCCGGCCTATATCCGTCCGCTGTTTTGCCGCGGCATCGGCCCCTTCCGCTGGGCGGCCCTTTCCGGCGATCCGGAGGATATCTACAAGACCGATGCCAAGGTGAAGGAGCTGCTGCCCGACAACAAGCACCTGCACAACTGGCTCGACATGGCCAGGGAGCGCATCGCCTTCCAGGGCCTGCCGGCACGCATCTGCTGGGTAGGTCTAGGCGACCGCCACAAGCTCGGCCTCGCCTTCAACGAGATGGTGAGAACGGGCGAACTCTCCGCCCCGATCGTCATCGGCCGCGACCATCTGGACTCTGGTTCCGTCGCCTCGCCGAACCGCGAGACCGAAGCGATGAAGGACGGCTCCGACGCCGTTTCCGACTGGCCGCTTCTCAATGCCCTGCTCAACACGGCATCGGGTGCGACCTGGGTGTCGCTGCATCACGGCGGCGGAGTCGGCATGGGCTTCTCGCAGCACTCCGGCATGGTCATTTGCGCCGACGGCACGGACGATGCTGCAAGGCGTCTCGAGCGTGTGCTCTGGAACGATCCGGCGACCGGCGTCATGCGCCACGCCGATGCCGGCTACGAGATCGCCATCGACTGCGCCAAGGAAAAGGGCCTGCGCCTGCCCGGCATTCTCGGGAACTGAACCCAGTGAGGATCCTGCGCGCCGGCGATCATAAACGCATGCCCTGGAAAAACGGCAAGGGAGAGACGGTGGAGATCGCCGTCTTTCCAGCTCACGCTTCGATCGACGACTTCGACTGGCGCGTCAGCATGGCGACGGTCGCAGAGGACGGCCCGTTTTCGATCTTTCCCGGCATCGACCGCACGCTGGCGATCCTTGATGGCAACGGCATGGTGCTCGAAGTGGAAGGCAGCGCGCCGGTGCTGCTGACAACGGCAAGCGATCCGTTAGCCTTCCCCGCGGATGTCCCCGTCACGGCCAGGCTCCAGGATGGATCAATCACCGATCTCAACGTCATGACACGCCGTGTCGGGCTCGCCCACAGGTTGATCCGCATCGACGTCGATGGCGGCAAGACCGTGCCGCTACCGCCCTCGACATGCCTGTTTCTCTGTCATCAGGGCGCATTATCATTCCGAAAGGACGGCAAGACCGGCGCGCTTGCGGCCGGCGATGCGCTGCTGATCGAGGACGCGACCGCAACCGTGCTGGAAATCGATGGCGAAGCCAGATGTTATCTCGCTTCGATCACCACAGGCTGATTGCCGAACAACGAATTGAAAATATTAAACAATCGAGGATTTGGCGAGGCATGTGCATAAACCGTCGCCATCTCGGGCCATGGACGTCAATCCTCGTTTCGGTCTAAACTTCGCCCTTCTGATGCAGAAGAAGACCTAGACTGCCCGCAACGTGCCGGGGAGCAAGGGAGCAGGCGTGACGGATCCATACGATATTCTCGGCGTTGAACGCGATGCGGACGAGGCGCAGCTGAAGGCCGCCTATCGGCGCCTGGCAAAGGTTGCCCACCCCGATTCGGGTGGTGATTCGGAAGCCTTTGCCAATCTGCAGAAAGCCTATGGGCTGCTTCTCGATCCGGTCCGGCGCAAGGTCTACGACGATACCGGCTACGACGTTGAATTCGCCGATGCGGCCGAATTGCAGGCGCTCGTGATGATCGAGAAGCTCGTCACCGACGCAGTGCTCGACGAGCGCGCACCGGGAAGTTTCGATCCTGTCGCCGTCATGCAGGACAGCCTTTCCGAAGAACTGCGCAAGGCGCGTTTCAGCAAGAGCGAGCTGGAGCGCCACGCCTCGCGCGTCGGACTGCATCTCGAACGGCTCGAAAAACAGTCCGGCCGCGATGTGCTCGCCCACATGTTTCGCGCCCGCATCGAAGCAATCTCCAAGGCGGTCGCGGAAACCGAGGCGAAGATAAAGGCGACGGAACGCGCCGCCGACATGCTCAGCGGCTATGTCTACGACATCGATCCGTCGCCGCTGCCGGATGCCGCGGTCACCAGCATCGAATGGGTCGAAGCCTCCAGAAACCGCTCCACCGGCTGACGACGGGCGACGCCGGCTATTAATAGGAAAGCTTTGGATACCAGTCCGCCGGCCGGCCTTCGGGCGTCGAATCGATAATAGTCCAAAGCGGCATCAGGTCGGGCGCGCCGCGCGGATCCTCGCCCGGATCAGCCGTCACCTCGCCCATCTCCTGGCTCCAGAAATGGCGGATGGTGCCGTCACGTCGCGTGAAAACGTTGAAGGCGGCACCATCCCCACCATCCGTGCCGATCGCGTGATAGTCGCGGCTATAGTCGTCCGTCATATCGGAATAGAGCGGCAGGTGATGCCAGCCGCGTTCATTCTTGAAGGCGAGCAGCTTTTCGATCGGCGAGCGGGCGACGACGGCAAGCGCTGCGCGCTGCTGGATGTCAGGCACTTCGCCATCCCAGGCCGACAGAAGCGAGGTGCACATCGGGCATGGACGCTCGCGTTGCGGGCCGAACATGTAGCTGTAGACGATCAGCGTCTCCTTGTCGGCGAAGAGCTCGCTGAAGGATATTGGCCCATCGCTGCCCTCGAAGCGGTAGTCTTTCGTCACCTCGCCGCCCGGCGGCAGCGCCCGGCGCTGTCTTGCCACACGCTCGATGTGCCGGCGCAACTCGATCTCTTCGGCCAGCAGCGCGTCGCGGGCGCTGCGATACGCCTCGCTCTCGTTGGGAAACCGGACGCCGTTCTTGGCCGCAAGCACGGCGGCGGGTGCCAGATGCTGATTATCCATGACAATAGCTCCTTCTGTTGCCTGAGAACGTGCTGAAGCCACGACCGGGGTGCCAGCACATCATGACAAGGACGATCGGCTGATGCGAAAATCGACAGTGCCGACGGAAAATATTCGCCCCGCGGTTTGTCCGGCTCGGCGTCCGGTTCGCCATAACCCAGCACATCAAGATCGCGCGTGAGCAGCCGATCGGCGAAGCCGTAAAAGACGATGAGCGTGCACGCCAACATCGTCATCGGCTATGGCCCGCGGTGCCTCGCACCTCGGTTTGGCGAAAGAAAAAGGCCGCTAGGGATGCGGCCTTTACTGTTGCTGGAGACTGGATTCGATCAGCCAGCGGCCTTGATGCTGGTGTTGCAGAGGCTCCAATAGCCGCCGCCCTTCTGGATCCACTTAAGGTCGCCGAGCGTGCCGGCATCCTTGGCGGCATGGTAGGAGTCGACGCAGGTGTGCAGGCGGGCCTTACCGGGCGTCTCACTCGAATATTTCTTGTCGATCGCCTTCGGGAACTTGACGCTCTTCGGCGCCGCAGTCGTCGGCTTTGCCGGTTCCTTCTCGCTCGTGGCGGTAACGTCCGCCTCATCAGCCTTGTCGGCAGCAGCAGCGTCCGCGCCGCAGAACTTTGCGCGGAAGTCGTTCCACTTCACGTCCTTGGCGGAACCGTCGGCCTTGGCAGCCTGATACTTTGTGCTGCACTCCTTCATCGTCAACGCATGCGCCGGCGACGACATGATAAAAGCAGCAACCAGCGAGCCGGCAGCAGATAGAAGCAGTTTGTGTGACATATGATTGGCCTCCGTCGATGATGTTAACGTTTCAGTCTTCGCTTCCGCCTCGGCGTTAGGACGCTGACGACGGGAGGGTTCCATTGGGGCTTGCCTGATCTACGGCCGTCGGAAGGTGCTCCGCGAGCAGCTCGGGTACCTTGCTGATATCGATGCCGAGTTTGGAGGCGAGGCCCTGTAGCTGCTCCAACGAGAGCGCTGCGCGAATTTGGTCCGCGGTGATCGGGATATTATCGCCCGAGCCTATCCAGGAGGCTACCTGATGGCCAAGCCCGCTTTGGTTGAGTTGCGTGAGAACGCCATCGAGTCCGCCGGCATTCTGGAAAACATCTTCGGCGACCGCCAGAAGATTGACTGGCCTACCGTTCAAGACGTCGCTGACGATACTGCCTAAACCATCGAAAAGCCCCATGACACTCCCCTTGGTTTATTCGCCGTACACCACAAACGCTTACACCTGCTGAATGAACCTCCGATGAACAAAGGCCACTCCGCTTCTGGCGCCCTTGCGCCCCCGTTTCACGGGTTTGAAGAATCCCAACAACGCCCCGATCTTCGGTCCATGGAGAGCCGTGCGAGGAAGTTGTAGCGTTTGCTTATTGAAAATTTCAGTGGAACGCACTTGGTTCACAGAGAGAGATTAATGAGGATTCATAATGACAATTCAGTGGCCACCTTCGCTTCAGAGGCGGAACGGCAGGCGGCTGACAACCTGCCTCATCCTGCAAGGGCGGGCCAAATCATGTGTAAATCTGCTGCGATACTGAATCGGTAAGAGACGTCACGCGTAAAACGTACCCATAAGAACAGGCACCAAGGCGGAAGCTCGAGGCGGCTGGGCGTGGGAGTATCATTCAATGATTGCAGGGCTGATCATCCGCTCATCGCTGACCGTCGGCGACGGCGGCACGGTAAATGCGACGAGCGGAACATGCGATTGCTGGGGGAGGGTGTTCCCTTAGTCTGTGGCATCGCGTCGACACGCCGGAGATAGGATCGCAAGCAGTGCATGAAGGAAAGGAAGCTGGCGCTTGTCGCCAAAGAGAGGCTAAAAAGAACTGGTGGCCGAGCGCGGGCTGAAAGTGCTCAGTGAACGGTGATCACCGGAATACCAGCTTCATCGGCGGCACGGATAAGCGCTGCTCGCGCATCCTGAGCCGGAATTTCCCCATGAATTGCGTTCCGGCACGCTCTGATCGCTATAAGATATTCTTCTCCATCGTCGATCGGCCAGCTAGCCGTCAACATTTCGGCAGCCTGGAAAAGGGTCGCGACAAGCTTGTATTTTTCCGACCCGCTTACAACGAACATCAGAGGGGTAAACTCTGCGGATGTGTGCCATTTCATGACTTTAGTTCTCCCACGGTAAATATATTAGTAACCGTGCAAGAACTGTTCCGTGATCTTCTGCCAAAGCTCGTTTCGAAGGCCGCATCATGAAAAGGAGACCATGTCTTAACGGCGCTTCAGTCGCCTCAGCATCGCCAACGTCAGCATAGGCACCTGTTGGCGGGGAAATGCGCCAGCCTCATTTACCCGTGCTGAAGCCACCATGGCCGCCGACATGTTCGCGAGTCGAACGCCCCGAATTACTCCGCAACGCCGACATCATCGATACCGCTTAATCCGAGGATGGCCGCGATGCCCCTGCCGGACCGGCTCCAGCACTGCCACGTCGCCATGTTTCACCGTCCAAAGCCGGCACGGATATGTCGATCGGCGAGCCAGGCATGGAGCGGCCGATGCCGTACTGCTTGCACCACCGTCGGATCGCCTTGTCCGTCTTCTCCGCGAGGGCGCAGGCTTTTTTGACGTTTGTACCCTTGCCCTTCCTTATCAAGGAGTGGGCCATGGCCCGAGACCGCCGGCGGCGGTCGGTTCGCTGCTCGAGAAAAGCATCTCATCACGGCACCACTCTTGAATAAACGGAAGGACAGGCGAGTTTTCCAGTATGGAGGAAATCATGTCCGTACCCAACGAGCCTATCGTTCCGCCGCCAGCGCCGCCGATCGGCAATCCCGAACCTGAGCGAGATCCTGGAGAGACTCCGCCGCCTGATGGCCCCGAGCCAGACGACGGCGACGATCCGATGACGCAAGCTGACGCCCAGGAGGCCCAACGAAGCCCGACTTGGGGACTGCTCTGCCGCGGCGTTCAGGTGCATGCTGCTGACTGAGATCATGCGACGTTCTTTCTGATGGGAGTGAGCTCCTCGTCCTTGGGCAGATCCGCTTGATGATTGCAGGCATAAGATCGATCACCTCTGCCAGCGACGAACTCGTCCAGAATCGGTTGCTTGTCGGCCTGGCAGCTCGATCGAGCCGACCGTCGTTGGGTTGTCAGACGAGCGACTGTTTTCACCGATCAGGCCTACTTGAGTTTTCAATGATAACACCAAGGCCATAGGATTCGCAGGCGACGCTGCAAATCCAAAATGCTCATAGAAGGCCTTGGCCTCATCGGAGATCGCGTGAACCAGAAGGCCGCGAATACCCATGATATGGCGTCTTGCAACAGCGCGGCTCCGATTCCTTTTCCCTGCCAGTTGCAATCGATGGCCAGACGGCCAAGGACTGCCATGGGAACCGGGTCGGGCATGTTGCGCCGGATCGCTCCCGGAGCGTCCGCAACCGCCAGCGCTCCCGATGAGAGGCAGTAATAACCGACAAAGCGCTCGCCCTCGCAGCCCACATTGGTTCGCGATGCGCCGTTGACCTGATTGGCCCGCGCCCTGCGGCGCAGCCATTCATCAAGGCTGTCGTGCCCGCTGTCGAATCGCTGGAGATCGTGCGCTTCGCCGAGAAGCGTCGGTGCAGACAACATTACGGCTGCCAGGGTTTGGGAGCTTTCATCAACCGTTCGAAGCCTTCGCTATCTGGCGGCTGGTCGAGGACGGCGAGATAGTGTTTGTAGCTGTCAGGATCGACCCGCACCAATGTCTGATCGAGAAGCGCGTCTTCTGCGGCACGGCGCGATGCGTCGATCATGAAATCCGAACGGGTTTTCCCGTGGGCCTTGGCGGCGCGGTCGATCAGGACGCGAACGTCCTCACGAACCCTCAAGTTAACGGCGCGGGTATGGGTATCGGTGGCGTTTTTCCTGGTCATGGCCTTTTCCTTCAAGGCCTTATACCACCAACGGGTGTATCTATTTCCTGCGACGTTGCGGGTTTATCCCCAGAGCCTCCCTTTCGGTTCGTTCTGGACATGGGCGCTGATCGCTTTCGATCGGAAGCCCGGCTTTCACCGCTAGACAAGAAACTGGCGACGCCAGTTCCTCAATCCCAACGCCTTCGAGAACGCGCCCGCCGCATTGCGGGCGCTAGTTGAGTGATCCAGCAGCCCGGGATCGCGCCTCTCGCCCACGAACCAGCAAATCCGCGCATTTGGAAAGGCGAACACAGGGCACAAGCTCATCTGCGTGCCGCCAATATTCGGCGGCAATGACGATCGTTCGCGTGTTCTCAATCAAATCCGCTGGATCGACGCTTTCCCGCGACCCATTCGTCGAGCCCCTTGAGCATTTTGCGGGGCTTCGGCTCCTTCAATTGCAAATTATTGACTGAGAGCCTGAGGGGCACAGTACCTCCGCTCAAAGGTAAGCTCGCGAAAAGAACACCGCCGTCGTTAAAAAGGCCACCGCGAGAGTTAGCAGCCGAACCACCGATGATGGCAGCCTTCGTCCGATATGCGCTCCGATCCACCCGCCGATAATGGCTCCAATCGTCATGGGAATGCACTCCTGCCATACGATTGCCCCGGCAAGTACGAAGACGATGACGGCGACTGCGTTGGCGGCGGTTACCATCACCATTCTTGTCGGATTCAGGCTCTTGATGTCCCCGCCCCCGAGCGCGCTCCACGCCGCAAGCATCATGAGACCCACCGCGCCGCCAAAATAGCCGCCATAAAGACCGAGAAAGAACTGAACCGTTGCGAACGCCAGAACACTCGGACGTGCCTGCGTCTGCAACTGGGCGCTGAGCCTCGGACCTGCAGCGAGCATCAATGTCGCCACCAGCAAAAGCCATGGCAGGATACCATCGAAAATCCTCGAAGGGGTTAGCAGCAATAGAATGCTTCCGGCCACACCACCCATCACCGTCACGACAGCAATGGGCACGACATTGACGCCGCACACACTCCTAACCCCATCACGGTAGACCCACGAGCTCGCCATACCGCCGGGGAACAGGGCTAAGGTGCTTGTCGCGTTTGCGGCTACCGACGGCACTCCGACCGATATCAGCGCCGGCAGGGATACGAACGACCCGCCGCCCGCCAACGCATTCATGCTGCCTGCTAACAAGCCAGCAAGGAAAAGAAGCATTATATCGTACATGTTCAGGTCGCCTTAGCACCCAAGCCTGATTTCGGCCGAGCCTTTTGTCCAATACCGCGGTCACATTGCCGTACGACGTTGTGCGTCCATAAGAGTCCGCCCCACGACTAGTATCCTGTCATTTCGAGATATCCGACGCCTGACATTGAACCCCTGAGATCTATCGGCCCCTCCCAGTATGGCGTCGATGTCGCCATCCAGGACTGGTCATTCAACGGTTTGGTTCTTATATCGAGCGACTTACCTGGAACGCGTATTCGCCATTCCACCGGTATCTCTCGCCCCTTGACTGTTGCCTTCCGCAAAGGCTCCAGTTGAACCTCTTCTTTCGACAGGGGTGTCGTTCGCCCGTCCGAGGATATCCAGTTCGCGGAGATGAAGCCGTCCTTATCATCGCGAAGGCGAAAGGCCATAAGCTTCTCGCCAGAGTCGAAATGTAATGAGAACCAGTCCCAGCCTGTCTGGTTTGAGGCGAGCGGCTGAGACGACCACTCCCGATCCAGCCACGCTCTCCCGGTGACCTTCACCGGGGATCCGGAGATCGTGATTGCGCCGGAGACCTTGTAGAACGGTTGCGAGTAGTAGTAGCTCGCCTGCCCGCCTGATGACTTCACAGAAAACCCGTTATCACCCTGCAGCACGAGCGGGCCGTCGGCGCCAAGGTTCAAGCCAAAGCTGAAATCCGTCCCGCTCGCAGTCACCGAAAGATCCCTAAGGTCAAAGGCGCTCTCAGTGGAACCAGTCATCTGCCAGTCGTCGATCCATGCCCGAAACGGCGTGGCCTCGACGCCTGCCTGTCCAACGCCGCCCCGGCCCAAGCGCTCGGCGACGAACTGGTGAGACTGGGTGGTAATCGCCGCATGCCCGATCCATAGCTGGGGATCTGCGAAGCCTGGCCTTTCTTCCGGAGCCAGAGCGGATCGAAACAATGTCCACTGCGCCCCATACCGCTTGCCATCCTGACCCTTGAGGTTGGCGGTGACATACCACCACTCAATCCGATAATCCGGATGAGCGCCATGATCGGCAGGAAACGAGAGATCGCGTCCACGCTCCGGGATCGAAAAGCCCTGTGCATCCGATCCCAGTCCGGCGAACCCCTGCCCCGACGCCTGTTCAGCCAGAGAGACCATAGCCACTGCGACAAAGGCGGATGAAACTTTTCTAACGTTCATTCGCGAAAATCCTAAGCAGGTCTGCAGGATTGATCGTGGCCAGGCGCCTGACGGGCACCAGCACCGACAAGAACGCCGCCAGCAGCGCAATCGCTCCCAGCCAGAGCCAGTCGATCGGAAAGACCATCATCGGCAAGCGCCACCCGAAAGCCTCCACGTTCACAATCGAAAGCAGCACCCATGCCAGAGTAAGACCGACCGGAATCGCCGCCAGAAATGTCACGAGCCACAGCGCCAGTGTCCGGGCAATTTCGTATAGAGCCAGATCTCGACGCCGCACACCGATCGCCCAGACTGGTGCAAGCTGCGGAAGCCGAATTCCAGAGAGGGTCAAGAGGCTTGAGAACATGGCAAATCCCGCCACCGCCAGCGTGAGGACGTTCAGTGCACCTGTCACCTTAAATGTCTGGTCGAAGATGGCTCGCGACTGTCGCTTGAGTGAAGCCTGGTCGACGATCGCTGTCTCAGGCAGACCCAATTCCGCGACTAGCTGAAGTTTCAGGTCCTGGGCTTGCTCGGGAGGCACGCGGACGCCGTATCGGTGCTTCGGCACATTCGGGTAATGATCAACCAAGGTATCGATGCCAACAATTACCTGCCCGATGGGGTTTCCGTAGTCTGAATAAACGCCAACTACGGTAGCAGTCCACCCACCCGGCATAACCAAAGGCTGGCCGATCTTAGCTTGACCACGACGCCACATCTGCTCGTTGACGAGAGCGCCCTGCCCGTTAGCAACCTTTCCCCACACGTCCTTATCGGAAGCGATCAGTGGCCAGTGCTCCCGATAGGTCGGATCATCTGCGACGCCAAAAATCTGGACCTGCTCACCTGAGACCTCACCGTCGACGCTCCAGATCGGAAGGACTGCTGTGGCGTGCCGCTGAAGCCAAGTCCGCAGTCGCTCGGACTGGTCGTCATCCTTGGCGGTCACGTATAGCTCTGCGGCCAAGCGTTGATCAAGCCATCCGATAAACGTCAATCGGAAACTGGAAACCATCGTGCTGACACCAATGTTTGCCGACAATGCTAGAAGAAGGGCCATTAGGGCCAGCGACAGCCCCGGCAGCTGTATACGGGTATCTGCCCAGAACCATTCCATAAGAGCGCTTCTTGCGAACTGTTGAGCCGTGATCAGGGTAACGGCAATAAGCCCTGGCAGTATCAGTGCCGCTCCGAGAAGCAGGCAAGCGAGTACTGCAAAGCCCGCGACAAGGCCGGACCCGGCTATTGCAAGGAGGGCTGCCAATATTAGCAACGATCCGCCAGCTCCAGCCTGATAAACCAGCGAGCGCGCTGATGCTCTCGCCCACGCCCTTGGTTGAGCCGCTGCGAGGATCGGCAGTGTCCAGACGCGCCAAAGGCTCTGTGCCGAGGAAACGCCGGTCCCTCCAAGAGCGATCGCCAGTCCCGCTAGCCACCATTCGGGCCGAATTGACAGCGAGCCCGACACATTCGCCCCATACAAGTTCCGCAAGGTGGCAGCGACACCCGGCATCAAGAGCCAGGCGATGATGTAGCCGAGAATAACCCCGAGAACGCCGGAAACCAGGGCCAGTATCGACAGTTCAACCACGATCATGACGGCCAGAGTCCGAAGGGAAACACCAAGAGATCGCAGTGTTCGAAGGGTACCGCGACGCTGTTCGAAGGTCAGGCCTGTTGTGGAGTAAACGATGAACAGACCGACGACGAACGACAGAAACCCGAAAGCGGTCAGGTTAAGGTGGAAGCTGTCCGTGAGGCGAGAGACATCCGGCTGGTCGGCCGGTTCGCGAATGGTCAGCCCCGGCGCTATTTGTTCGAGAGCTTGAACTGTAACCCGCTGCTCGGGAGCTATGACCAGACGGTCGATCTTTCCATGTTTTTCAAGCAATTTGTCCGCTACGGAGATGTCCACGAAGGCAGCGCCGTCTGGGACGTTGCCGTGGACTTTGACGGCCATTTCCGTGTTGCCACGCAGCCGCTCGGCAGTCGCGGCGGATACCAAAAGAAGCCCAGTGGTGGAAAAGAAGCCGGAGAGCTCCGCACCGTTTGCGATGGTCACGCCCGAACTACCCCTGGGCATGGTCAGCGGCTCGATGCCGACCATTCTTATCCGCACCGGCCCAAAGCGATAGTTGCCCTCGATGACAGGCGAAATGTTCAGGCCTGCTCGGCGAAGGCGTCCATATACCGCGGTCGCAATACCATCATCCTCCTTGGCAACGATCTGCCGAAGGCTTCCTTGCTCGAGAACCGATGATGCCCGTGCGTAACTTGCCCTAGCCTCTGCATTGATTGCTTGGACGCCGGACCAAAGCGCCGTTGCGAGGGTTATTCCCATGACCAAGGTGAGCAGCTGAAGCGGCTTTCGGCGCCAGTGCGACAGCAGCGCTGCGAAGGCGACGAGGTTCATTCGACAATCTTCCCGCCGCGAAGAACCACTATTCGATCCAGACCGCCTGCAAGCCTTGCGGAGTGAGTCACAAGCAGAAGAGCGGACCTCGCGGTCCGTGACAGACTGACCATAAGATCTAGGACCCTGTCTCCGGTCTGCTCATCCAGGTTGCCCGTTGGCTCATCCGCGAGAATGAGTGGCGGCCGCGCGGCCAAGGTCCGCCCAATCGCAACGCGCTGTTGCTGACCTCCAGATAGTTGCTCGGGGTAGCGGCTGATGTAATCACGCAGCCCCAATTTGCCAATCAGCTCCATCTCCCAAGCAGGATCAAATCGATCGGCGAGCTTTGCGTGGAATGAGATATTGGCAGCGACCGTCAGCGAAGGGATGAGATTAAACTGTTGAAAAACCAAGCCCACCTGGGTTCTACGGTAATGAGCGCATTCATTCTCATTAAGCTGCCGGATGTCCCTTCCGTTCATGACGATGGATCCACTATCCGCGCGATCCAGGCAGCCAGCCAGGTGCAGCAGCGTACTCTTGCCACTGCCGGACTCTCCCGTCAGGGCCACGCTTTCGCCAGAGGCCACCTGAAGGTCGACCCCCTTTAGTATTTCGATTAGCCCCTCGGCCGTGGTGTAGGATTTTCTGACGCCTGAGAGGGTAAGGATCATGTCGGTCTCTTAGTCAGGGATTCGCAGAATGCAACGACCTATGGGTGACCTAAGAATTTATTCGGAGGATCACAAGACCTTGGTCCGAAACGTTCACCTTTGAAGGGCCAAGCCTACCACGTTCGCCGCGACCTACCGCTAACTGGGATCGCTTCAGCTCGTAGTCAGCGTGGCCCCACGACGAACCAAGGAGTCGATACCTAATCGCCATGTCAACTTGCGGTACAGTAGAATTCCAAGCTTGAAGAGCGACGGAGAACAGTCGTTCGGCCGCTGGACCAAGCGAGCCGCGGCAAGATGGGCATGATGACCCAGCTCGCACGGTTAATATCCATGCCACATCGCTGGAGTTCGTGCAGAGTGAGCACCTCGAAGCATCGAGATTAGATATGCTGCGAAACCAGCACAACCTGCCGAGAGTACCGCACCGCAAAGCGTCATCATCCACAACAGATAAGGGATGGCGCCCGCATCTGGTCACAATGCGATGTCAATAGGCAGATCCGAATGGCTGGTTTGTCACTCTATGCTTTCAAAACTGATCGTGACTACCCTTGTGTCGCTTGTGCTGGTGGTTACCGCTTGCTCACACCCCGAGCCGCTTCAGACATCCACAATTGCTCCGGTCGCTTCGACGGCAGTTCCGATCACCGACCAAATGGTGATTGCCGAAACCGTGGGACGGGCCACGGTCGGTTCTGATCCGCTAGCGTGGGCTAACCCGTCCACTGGCAGCGCTGGGGTTATCGAGCAAGTCCGGCCAGGCACAAACAATCCAGACGGATGCCGCGACTTCGTCACAAGCAAGCAGAGTCTTGAGGGCGTGACTCGGTTCAATGGTGTCGCTTGTCCAGCAGATGGATCTTGGAAGCTAAACGGCTCGGGCTTGCACTAGGAACCCAAGTTGGATCGGGTTCAGCGATTCCCTCACGCTGGCGATAGTAGTCTCGCCACCGGACGATCGCAGGTACCGCTACCACTTCCAGGGGACGCGGCTGTATCGCATACCCCGATGTCCATGGAATAAAGGCATTCTAAATCCCGGTTTTCAAACTGGGCTACGCCTTGCACCACGGCCGAGGCGTTGGCGGGCAGCTGGTCTCTCCGCAAATGAACGGCACGGCAAGGCCCTCGCTGATCAGAATGCTCCCGACGTCCCTCCCATCGACAAGCAAGGTCCCGCAGTAGCGCCCATGGTTGCATATCTTCGTACCCTCGGTGCCCGGCGCACAGGCACATGCGACTTTGGTAAGCCGAGCACTGCCATGGGCGACAAGCTCCCGAAGCCGTGCCGATGCCCGCTCCCCCAGTTGGCGCTCGTATTCGCATTGGGGCGAGAACTTCTCCGGTGTGTTGAAGCCAACCAGGCGCGTCCCTACCCGCTCTCCCGAAACGTGGACTGTATCGCCATCAGTGATCGTGAATACCTGCTTGGCCAAGACCGACGCAATGGGTGACGGCCGGGACGCGCCTTCGAATGCGAATTCGCCCATCTCGAATAATGAATAGAGGAGCCCAGCTGACGCAACGACAGCCACGATCATCGTGTCGCGGAGAATTCTCCTGCGCCACCATGCGGCCTCTCGTGACAGGAACGACCGTGCGTGACGTTGGAAGCGCCTGCTGTCCAGGGTCGTTCGCTGTTTCTGCGGCGCTCCTCGAATACCCGCACCTTCACCGCCGAGAATTTGGTGTAACTTGGACAACTGCCTGTCGCTCAAGCGCGTCTTGCTGCCACACCTCTCCAACCTGGCGAGCACGTCCGACAGGAAGTTCCGTTGCCACGGAGTGAGTGTTGCCTGGGCGAGCGCAGTTCGAATGCTGCCTTTGAGATGTTCCGTCTCGAACAGAACGAGTACCGCGCCACCCGGCTTCGAGTTTGAGGTGCCCCGCATTTTAGTGAGACGGCTCCGCGCGTCGGGTCGATCTCTTATAGTGAACCCAAATGGCCGCGATGACCCCTATCATGACGATGCCATACCAGCTTAGCAAAAGCGCAATCATCCATCGATGCTGGCCGACAAGAGCGAAAATCGCTGCGACAATGGCAACGTGGGCTATGAGAAGTCCAATCGAAATGAATAGCACCGAGCACAACCCTTGTTAGTGTTTTCATTCTAAACAAAACAACCAACGCCTCCAAGACGAACCTGCGTTCAGCATGAAAGCTGGTAAATGGGCGGTGAAAGTGAATGTTTCGCCGAGTCCCTGTTCCGATCCAACCAGAAACTGCCGCACTGGAGGTTGAAATCTCATCAGAATCTCATCATTAGGGCATCCAGCCATCGGCCATCATCGCAACAAAGGCCGATGCAGCTTAGGGCGCTCCGATGTCAAATCGTAGAGCGCCCGCTCCTTTCCTACGGTATACCTTCACGCCTGGTCACGTCAGGTAACCAATCGTCAATTACGGATTCCGAATATACGCGTATGGTGCTCTTTGGGGATTGCGATCCCTGCCTTGGGCGGTCGAGAACATGGACTGGGACGCAACCTCTGCATTCGCACCCGTCGGGCTGGTTCTGCGCGGCCAGCCAGTTCACAGGATAGTCCGCACCCTCGGCGACGCGGCATATATGCTGCTCAAGGACTGGCCCACCGATGACGGCGAAGAATACGTCACTGCGGTGAAGGCTTGCGTCGACGCGATCAGCGGTAAGATCGCTCCAGAGCAATTTCGGGTCGCATTCCTGCGTGCGGCCGATGAGGCGGGTATCACAGCTCTAACCGTCGTCCAGCAGCCAGTGCCCGTGCGGAGACCAGTCGCGTCGGCGCGATCCTAGGCAGGTCCTCATTTCAAACTAATACTCGTCTGTCAGCGTATCGTTGCCCTTGCGAAATCGTGCCGCGGGCCTGCCCCAGGCAAACGAGCTTTGGCAATCATAGCTTTGCAGGGCCCTTCAAAGTCCTCGCGAATAAAAAAGTCACACTCCGGCCGAAGGCAGCCCGGACGATCCCAGCCGCCTCACCCCGAGCTGTGCTTGGCCGAGGAGAGCTATGCAAACATGTTGGGGCCGATCTCCCCGCTAACCTCGATGATCACATCTGCGGGAACATGGTTCCTCCCGGCGGCGGCGAGAATGGCTTCAGTGTTGGGCGCCTCGTAAAGGCAGTAAGTCTTTTTCCGGTCCGCGCTGAGAAAGGAAAAAATCCACTTCACTCCTTCCTGGTCGTTGATCAGGTTGATTTGCTCGACCCCTTCTTTCGATAAATCGAGTTGCTCTGCGAAGTTTCTTTCAATGATGTAGCGTGGCATGACGAGACCTTCTTCCCACTAAAAGCAGCGAACTGCTGGTCCTAATGAATCGTTGGCTTCAGTCGCTGTTGCAGCCGGACCATTCCCAGTTCGGCCGCGGTTGACCGGGCATGCTCGAATAGAGACATTGCTCTCTTTATTGCGGCCCGGCTACCAATTTTCATTAGGAAGTCCGCATAATCTGCCTGTGTGTGCGCGAGCCACGGCCGCGAGCCGATGGCCGAGTTCATCTCGAGCGCGTGCTCAAAGTGCTTCGGCGCTCTGTCGAATTCACCCAGCGCGGCGGCCAACACTCCCAAATAGCGGCTTGCCGCGCCGAAGCAGACGGTTGCCATACCTATTGTGACGGTCATCTCCTTGTAGTCGAGCATAAGCTCATAGAGGGTCTGAGCAGCATCCGCGTCGCCGAGACCGGCGGCGACTTCCGTCAGGAACGAGAGAGACGCGCTTCGTTTACCGTCAATCGGAAGAGCGAAGCGGGTGCGGGCGAGCTCGCTCAGCCTCCGCTGGGCCGCTTCCCGATAGCCCAGATCAAAGGCGACCAACGCAAAGCCTGGTAACCACGTGACTTCCTCCGGATTCTCCTCGATCAACAATTTCATGATCGGTGCGACCTCCGACAGGCGGCTCTGCTCCCGCCGGATCGCGAACATCTGCATTCCATAGACGCCCTCGGCCGCCTCGCCAAGAGTACGCATGCCCAGCATCAGAGCTTCGTCAGCAAGCGCCTCTGCGGCGGTGAATCGTCCATCGAGGATAGCCATCATCGCTCTTGCGATACGAGCGTAGAACTGGATGTTGAGATGCTGCCGCTTGGTCCCAAGTTCGTCTAGTGCGTCAACCGCCCGATCGGCTCGGGCGCGATCGCCGAGCTCGGTAGAGACGTACGCCTCAACTGAAAGCGCACGGCTTTTCACATCGTCGTCGTCTATCTCATCCGCGAGGCGTCTTATTTCATCTACGCGAGCGAGCCGGTCGTTTCTCTCCCTGACGGACTTAACCGGTGCCGGTGTTAGGAATGGCAGAGCGGAGAGCTCCACTAACGCAGTTTTATCTCCGACCCGTCGGGCTAGTTCGATTCCCTCTACAACGTATTTTGCGGCGTTATTGCTGTCGCTCAGGTAGGTGTATCCCCGCGCAAGGCGGCTGAGAAGCTGGCACCGGGAACTCTCATCTGCTGGTTGAACCATCGTCAGGGCTTCCTTGAGAAGCGGCACGGTTTCGGCAAGCGAGTTCGAGGAGAGGAATTTGGAGCCGTCGAGACCGATGACTGCGCGAACAAAGGCCTGCGTGTCGGCCCCTTCGCGTGCCAATTGCGCAGCCAGCCTGTATTGCGCCAGCGAATCCGTCATCCGGCCAGCAGCAAAAAGGGCGTCCCCGAGCCTGAGGATCGCGGCGAGGAGATTCGTTCGCCGGACAGGTCCCTTGGGTATTCGCTCTGCGATCGCCAGGGCATTCTGGAAATGGTCGACCGCCTCATAGTTGGCTGACCTTGCAAGGGCACGTTCTCCAGCCCTCATCCAGAAGGGAAACGCGAGCTCAGTCCGCTGCGCTTTCTCGTAGTGCTGGGCGATGAGCTCGGGTTGGGTGGCAGTGACGTCGTCATACTGGTCGACGAGAACCCGTGCGATCTCCTCGTGGAAATGTCGACGGCGGCGGTTTAGAAGTGATTGATAGGCTGCATCCTGAATGAGCGCGTGGCGAAAAACCAGAGCATCCTGCAAGACGCCGTCTTCAACGACGATCTGGCTGGACTCAAGCTGATTCAGCGCCTTCTCGAGCGTTCGATCGTCGACGCCTGCGACCTTTGAGAGAAGGCCCCGATCAAATTCCCTGCCTATCACGGCGGCAATTTGCGCAATCTCCTTGGTCGTCTTCGCTAAACGGTCGAGACGTGTCATCAGCGAGCCCTGCAGACTGTCCGGGATCTCAGCGTTGAGCGACGACGCCTTTCCGCTCTCCACGACAGAGCGTGTGAGCTCCTCGATGAACAGCGGCACGCCGTCGGTTCGCTCCGCGATCCTTTCGGCAAGCTGTTCGGGAATGTCGGATACCATTGATTCGATGAGTTCGTGCATTTGCTGCCTGGTCAGGCGCCCGATGGAGAGCGTCGTCGCCTGCGCCAGTCCGCTCGCCCAATCCGCTCTCCATTCCGGGCGATGGGTCACGACGACTAGGGCTGCGATGCCATGAAGCCGGCTGACGAATTCCCGCAGCACTTCGCTGGTGGATGGGTCGATCCAATGCGCATCTTCGAAGACCAGGAGCACCGGTGCGATCTTGGCCGCAAGCAGCAAACGATTAGCCAATGTCCGGACGAGAAGTTCCTTGCGTTGGTGCGCGGAGAGATCCGGCGGTCTGAACTCGTCGCCCAAGTCGAGCGACAGCAGCTCAGCATAGATCGCGCCAACTTCGGAGGGACTTTCGCCATAGCGGCGAACTAGGGCGCGAAACTTTTCGAGACGAATGCACCGGTCATCTGCCGGGTCGAACGAAGCGACCCGGCTCAGTCGCTCGACAATCGGGTAGAAGGCCGAGGTCGCGTGATAGGGTGAACACTGCAATCGAATGAGTTCATGTTGCGTCCCTTGCAGGCGCTCTTCAAAAGCTTCGACAAGGCGCGATTTCCCGATGCCAGCCTCTCCCGACAGAAAGACCGCTTGGCCCTGCCCCGACTTCGCCAACTCCCACCGTTCGAGCAGAAGGCCGATCTCACTAACGCGGCCGACAAATTTCGAAAGTCCGCTGGCATGCGCGGCTTCGAAACGGCTATCCACCGCTCGCTGACCTCGGACTTCGAACATCGCAATGGGTGAGACGAAGCCTTTGAGGTCCTGCCCGCCGAGGCTCCGGATATCGAACGACTGCCCGGCGAGGCGGCGGGTGGTGTCTGAGACCACGATCTGGCCAGGGGCGGCTGCGCCCTGCAGGCGTGCTGCCAGGTTTGGAGTGTCTCCCGCGATCGATGCACGCTCCTTCGCGCTGCCGTCGGTGTCGCCAACGACCACGTGCCCGGATGCGATGCCGATGCGAGCCTTCAATTGCTGCGCGTTCGGAGACTGCAGGGCGTCGACGGCGGCCATTGCTTCGAGGCCGGCCCGGATTGAACGCTCAGCATGATCCTCGTAAGCCATAGGCCATCCGAAATAGGCAAGCACGCCATCTCCGAGATATTTGGCGACGTAGCCTCCGAACCGCGTAACTGCGCTGGCAACGCTATCCTGGTAACGACGTATCAACTCGTGCATGTCTTCAGGATCGAGCTGCGCAGACAGCGCTGTCGATCCGACCAAATCGCAGAAGAGCACGCTGAGCAGTCGCCGGTCAGCCGCAGCTTCGGACGCGGTTTCGGAAGCGGCTGAAGCAGGGGGCTGTTCGGCTAGGCGTGGCTGCGCAAGTCCATTGATAGCAGCTAGAATAATCTTCCGGTGACCAAGCGAGACACCGAGCTCCTGGAGGTCGGATTCCGCGAGATGAGGAAGCGCCCGAAGATCAACGTCATTCTTGACGAAGGCTTCAGCGTACTGGCCGAGACCGAGTTGACGGAGCCAATCCTCAATCGTCTGCATCGACGTCCATTCCGCTTGCGCCTCCGGAATTCATCAGCCTGAATTCATCAGCGACATCGGCGGCTCAATCTTATATTGCGCGCGGAGGCCGTGGGACACTGCCGTGTCGATGCCAAGCCCACCATAGAACGCCTGTAGGGGCGGTTTCGTCGGGTCGCCGACCGCGTCGCCATCGATGAAATCGTTCGCAGCCCTAGCCGAACTGGGGCCGAGGCGCAACGTGATGTAGTAAGCTTGCAGTGTCGCTCAGTCCGCTGCCGCGACACTAAGACGTAGAAATGGTTAGCTTTGTATGGGCTGCCTTGGCTATTTTCCCGGATTGGGGATACTAAAATCCATGCAACAATAAATCAATTAGCTCTTAAGTAATATGACTAGATAATCCGGGTTATACAATAGGGGAACTTTCCGACCGACCAGAGCCGCGCAAGTCCTTGGGGTCCGACGTTAGACTCGATGCACCACTTTACGGACTGATCGAACCATAACTTGGATCAAATTTCAATGGAATGACCTAGGCGAACGACGAGCGTCTGTTCATGAGCGCTCGTTGAGATTACCACGACGGGCGTCTCGTTCTGGTTTCGGGATCCAACCACGGGTAGCCCCCTCTGCTAAGGAATGAGTGCGCGACCGCTAGTTGGCTTCTCTCCTGCAAAAGCGGTTCGATCGTGGCGCGCGAATCGCCGTCGTGCCAGGAGAGTGCCACATCGACGGCGTCCAACTGCTCCGAGGTAGTATGTTGTATCGGTGCAATGTTTTCGACCTTCCGAGATGCTCCTTGGCGAGCGTCGATGAACATGCTCATTCAATTGGACGCTCAAAATCGCACCCGTCTTGCCGGGCGTAGGAAGCGAGGGGTAGCCATTGCCTATTGACCTTAGGTCGTCCCACGCCAAAGCATCACGATTTCGATTTCCGCCAGCCCGACGCCCACGCTTCAAATTCCGAGCAGAACCACCGCTCTCCATACTTGGGGCTGATCTTCGTCTCTGCGTAGCGTCGCTGCCCCGGCACATGGAAGATGCGCTCGCCGGTGGCGATGCTGACATTGCCCTTGATTTTGCACGATTGTCCCGAGCCGCCTGAGACGCTCCATGAGGCCAGCAAGTCGCTCGCGGTCCAGCCGCCGGCTGCACCAAACGCGAGGGCGCCGATGAATAAGCCCGGCGCCTTGAACAGCACCGATTTCTTCTGCTGATTGCGATAAGCCGGACGCATGCCCCCAATCTCCGCCATTTCGCGCGAAATATCGTAGCCGCGTTCGCGTATGGCGAACATTTATCAAAAAGGGGTATCTCGCCCATTCCGACCTGCGGGCCTAGCCTTGAAATTTAGATTCTGCTGCGTCTTAACCGCTTGGAACGAAAAGGAATTGCCAGAAACTCAATGATGGTTGCGAGCTCCGTTCGGCCCTCACGGCTCGCGCCAAAGACTTTACCGAACGATCACGCACCCCTGGGCGTAGAGCCGTTGCTGCTGTATTTCGAAATCCTGATCAATGGTGCTGACCCGGGCATAACCGATTTTCGTCATGTGTCACCTCAAGCTTTAGGCATGAGGCTACATGATCTCGAGGAAGATGGCGATGTAGGGGACGGCATGCGCAAGAGAATGGAATTTCGCCCAAGCGCCACGGTAGCGGATTTGGATGAGGGATCTCTGGAATGTCGATCTTGCTGAGAAGTTTGTCGCTGTTGGCTGGAATAACATTGGCGGCGCCTGCCTCTAGCAGTTGTTTGAGCGCTAAAGAAACCAAACAGGGCGTGCTGCTTACCAGAGAAGTACCTTTCTATTCCGTGTTCTACAAGCCGGACGGTCCGGGTCTCACCGAACAACGGCTGATGGAGCGTAACCATTCACTGCAGCCGGTGTCGGCTGTATATTTGCACCCCTTGCTCGTCGAAAAGAGGGTTAGTGCCAGCGGGACGCATGAGCTGAAATACGCGAATGCGATTGCGTTAGAGGATCTACCAAAGAAGAAGAACTGGCAATCCGAGACGACACTGTTCATTAATGGCCAAAAATCCGTTTCGGGCGCTACTGTTATTAGGTTCGACGGCTGGGGAGAGGAAACTATTGCATCTTGTTCTTACAAAGTTTGGGCCATCAACAGCCGTCTCGAACTGACGGAATTGCCTCCGATTATTTTTGAACAATACTATTCCCCCGAGCTTCGTCTCGTTCTTCGTTCGGTAAGGCTGAGCCCCTCCAACAAGCCGTTGAGCGAGGTTCGATTTGATCGGTTCCAAATTGGCTGGGGCAACTGATTGATCGTGAGGTACGTGTTACTGGCGGCCGACGCTTATCGGGCGTCGGTGATTTTCATCCAATGCTTTGAACCTCGGTCTTGCCGCATATTTCAAGGCCAAAGCTGCTATTGACCGAGTTCCGGAAATACGTGGGATTCCCTTTGCCCGCGAGGGCAGCTCATCTAGGCCAAGTACCTGAGTTTGGTTGCGGGGGAGGAATTGAACCTGCGGCCTGGTTATGAGGCGCCCGCCACTTCCGGCCGGAACGTTCAGAACGCGCCAGAATGGGCGCAAGGGCTGTAAAGCAAAAAGGGCGCTCGACCCTTGCGGGGAGCGCCCTTATCCTGTCGGACAACGAACAATTCGACGACGTCGATACCGCGCGCATCCATTTTTCAGGCAGGGCAGGTATATGGACCCTTTCCGCCGGGGTTTCAAGAGGCGGTTCTGCACGACAATTGACCCCAAAACAGGATGATTTTAGGCCGGGTCCGTCCAAAATCTGAATCCTGTTCTAAATTAAAGAGTTAGAGCATGAAGTCGTCCGAAAACCGCTCACACTTTTCGCCATCATGCTCTAGTCGATCAAGAGGCGACCCCGGTGAGCGGATTGACCACAGGTCGTTCGCTTTTGTCCCTGACGCCAGCCGGCTGCACCGCCGGCGGCGCCATCGATTCTGCGTCTGCGGGCTCCGGCTTGTCGGGAACGGCGCCGACATCTTTGGGGCGCCGTTGCTCGGGCTTTACGTTTTGATCATTCGTCGACATTGTCAGTCTCCTTTCCAGCAAGAAGTCACGGCCATCGACATGGTTCCGACGATGGTATGGAGGATTACCGATGCTTGACAGGTTTCTATCGCAGGGGCCTCAGGATGCGCGCTTCACGATCCTTCTGGCGCATGGTGCCGGCGCGCCGATGGATTCGGCATCGATGACAGCAGCGGCAAATGCGCTCGCCGACGCCGGCTTCCGTGTGGCCCGTTTCGAATTCGCCTATATGGCCGCCCGCCGCACCTCGGAAGGCCGCAAGCCGCCGCCGCGGGCCGAAACGCTCAATCCCGAATACGAGGCGGCCATTGCCGAGCTCGGCGCCAGCGGCCCGCTTATCATTGGCGGCAAGTCGATGGGCGGCCGGGTTGCCAGCATGATCGCCGACGATCTTCATCGTCGGGGAAAGATTGCCGGCCTGCTCTGCCTCGGCTATCCCTTCCATCCGCCCGGCCAGCCGGAGAAACTGCGCACCGGCCATCTCACCGGGCTGACGACGCCCGCGCTGATCTGCCAGGGAACACGCGACGAATTCGGCACGCGGGACGAGGTGCCGGGTTACGATCTGTCCGACAGAATCGAGATCCTCTGGCTCCAGGATGGCGACCACGACCTCAAGCCGCGCAAGACGATCTCCGGTTTCTCCAGTGCCGATCACCTCGCCACGATGGCGAAGGCGGTGAAGGCATGGGCCGAACGATTGCCGGTTTGAGCATCACCATTCCCGGCGCCGGCAGGCGCCGTCGTCAGGCAGCAAGCTTCCTGACATCGATGCGCCGGTCAGTGGCGGAAACGGTGATTTCGAAGTGGTCGGCCTGCACCACGTCGCGAATATTGCGCGGGCGGTGGGCGACGATGGCCACTCCGCCTTTCAGCCGGACACTGTCATAGAGGATACCGGCGCCGCCGCTCGAGCGCACCTCTTCCCCCAGCACTTGCGACGCCGCATAGCTGGTGCCGTCATAGACATGGGGCCGCAGCCTCTCTTCGCCGCGAATGTCGAGGTAATCACCAATCAGGTTGGCCGAATAGCTTCGATAGGTGCGCGCCATCGTCGCGACGCCGCGCGCGAGCGCTTCGCGCCTGAGATGATGGCCAACTTCGGCGGCGGCTGTGCGGAGATCGTCGGCTGCATACCAGGCACCGAGATCAGGGCCGTTGAAGCGCATTCCTCCCGGCGCAACATGCAGGAATGCCGCCATGACAATACTGGCATTGGCAACGCCATAGACCCATTGGTCCTCGGGAAGCCGTTGGATGCGGTCGGCGACGAGCCGGTCGTTGGTCCAGCCGACGAGCTCCATCACGGCTTCGAGATCGGCCACCCTCGTCACCGTCTCAAAAAGTCCGATAGGCGGAAATTGCGAGGGGATCAGCCGGTACGATGGACGCGGCGCCTGGGCAAAACGATCCCTCACCGGAAGACGATGTCCGTATCTTCGTAAGGCGTGAAGGCTTCGTCGAGCATATTTGGCTGCATGTAGAGACCACCGCGCGCGCCATCGAGAAAGCGGCGTACAGTCATCAACCCGTCCTGGGTCCCGTTCGTCAGAATATCAAGCGGCGGATGCCCGCTGAAAAGGAGCGCCTGATGCGGAGTGCGCAGCCAGGCGACGCCGGCGCGTTCATCCGAAAAAAGCACGCCGAGTGCCTGATGGATGCCGAGCACGGCCGAGATGCGGGTCAGCGTATCGACATCGAGCGTGAAAGCGCCGTGCTCGCGCGCCTGTTTGGCCCAATTGTGGTAGGTCGACCTAGAGGGATAACCGAGCACGAGCAGACGCTGCTCTTCCGTCAGCCCCCAGAGATCGGCGATCGCCAGAAAGGTTCGCAGGGCCGGGGCGCTCAGCCTCTTGCGGTTTGCCGGAGCAAACCGCTCGGTTTCCAGCCGCTGTGGCCGCTGGCCTTCTCGTTGCTCCCGTCGCGCATGTTGCATAAGGGCCTCCTGTCTTGAATTAGACATAGTCCAAATCTGGGCACTCAACAAGCGAATTTAAAGAGCTGGTTCTGCTGACCACCGATTTAGCCGTCACCATAATCCAGGCAGCAGCCGGTACCGGACCTTGCGGCGGTATTCGTCATAACCCGGCAGGTCTCTTGTCAGATGCTTCTCCTCGTCCAGCAGCCGCGCAGCAATTCCGGCAAAGGCAGGGACGAATTTCACTGTCGCTTCCGTCGCCCAGATCCTTCTTCTGATCCTGGTCCGATCTCCGCTACTTCAGGAAACCTCACCTGCCGCCTCTCGGATAGTCTGCATCAGGATCGATTGCGGCAACGACGGCACGGCATCGGCGCGCATCGTCAACCCGACCGGCCCCTTGGTCTCGCCGGTATCGATCGGCAGAAGCGCCAGCCGCCCGTCGGCGACATCGTTGGCCACCACGCCGTTGGAAATGATCCAGATCGCATCGCTTGCCCTGAGGAAAGCGCGGCCGAAGGAATCCGACACCGTCTCGATCTGGTTCGGCAGGCTGGAGACGCCGTTGACGATGAGGAAATTTTCGACCACCGGCCGGATGATCGACCCCCGCGTCGGCATCAGCACCGTATAGTTGCCGAAGCCGGCAAACAGCAATTGCCGGCCGTCGAGCAGCGGATGGCCGGCGCGCACGGCAAACACCACCTGCTCGGAATAAAGATGTTCGAAGGAAAAGCCCGCCATCTTCTCGGCGCCTGCCAGACGTCCGACGACGATATCGAGATCGCCGACGCGAAGCTGTTCCAGCAGTACCGCGTTCTCACCAGTGACGATCTTCACCCGGCTCCAGGTCTTCTCCTTGAGGAAGAGTTCCATCGCCCGCGGCATGATGCGCGATGACACCGTCGGCAGTGCGCCGATACGAATCGGCGGCGCATCGGCGAACTGCTCCTGCGAAACGGAATCGAGACCCTGGCGCAGCGCGGTCAGCGCAGCGCCAGCGTGCCGCAGGAAGACCTCGCCGTACCGGGTGATCTTGATGCCGCGGCCATCGCGCTCGAAAACATCGACACCCAGCACCTGTTCCAGTTCGCGGATCGTCTTGGTGACTGCCGGCTGGCTGACATGCAGCAATTCGGCGGCCTTCATGACGCTCTTCTGCCGCGCCACCTCGACAAAGGTTTGCAGATGGCGGAACTTGACCCGGCTGTCGATCATCGTTCGCATAACTCCAAGGTTATCGAAACGCCAATAAATATCATTTTACTTAACCGGATCAACCAGTCAATTTCACCATTCAGGAGGAGAGTGACGTGCAATTCGCCCGCATAAACGACGTGACGATCCACTATCAGGTCATCAGCGCCCCCGCCGACAGGCCAGTGATCGTCTTTACCAATTCGCTCGGAACGGACTTCCGCATCTGGCGCGACGTCGTGGTACGGCTTGCCGGTGAATTTGCCATCGTGCTTTACGACAAGCGCGGCCACGGCCTTTCCGATGTCGGCCAGCTCCCCTCATCGATCGAGGATCATGCGACGGATCTCGCCGGCCTTCTCGATCTGCTGTCGGTCAAGGATGCCGTCATCTGCGGCCTCTCCGTCGGCGGCCTCATCGCCCAGTCGCTCTATCACCGCCGACCCGACCTGGTCGGCGCACTGATCCTTTGCGATACCGCCCACAAGATCGGCACTTCAGAGAGCTGGAACGCCCGCATCGCCGCCGTCGAGAAAAACGGTATCGGCAGCATTGTCGACGCCATCATGGAACGCTGGTTCACACCCGCCTTCCGCCGGCCCGAGAACACCGCCTATGCCGGCTATTGCAACATGCTGACGCGCCAGCCCGTCGAGGGTTATGTCGCCGCTTGCGCCGCGATCCGCGATGCCGACTTTACCGAAATCGCAAAGACGATCACCGTGCCGACGATCTGCATCGTTGGCGACCAGGATGGCTCGACGCCGCCCGATCTCGTGCTTTCGACCGCGAAGCTGATATCAGGCGCTCGCTACGAAGTGATCCGCGATTGCGCGCACATTCCCTGCGTTGAGCAGCCGGAGGCGCTGACGGCGATCATCCGCGCCTTCCTCACATCCATTCCGCCTGGAGAAGTCCGCCCATGAATGAGACCGCGTCCTCCTCCGAACGTTATCGCCAGGGCATGGCGACCCGCCGCGCCGTGCTTGGCGACGCCCATGTCGACCGCGCCGCCGCCACATCGACGGAGTTCGACCGCCCCTTCCAGGAACTGATCACCGAAGCTGCCTGGGGCCATGTCTGGTCGCGCCCGGCGCTGACGAAGCGCGAGCGCTCGATCATCACGATCGCTCTGCTCGCGGCCCTCGGCCAGGACGACGAGGTCGCCATGCATGTGCGCGCCACCGCCAATACGGGGGCAACCCGCGAGGATATTTGCGAGGCGCTGCTGCATGTTGCAATCTATGCCGGCGTTCCCGCCGCCAATCACGCGATCAAGATCGCAAAGCAGGCTTTTGAACAGATGGACGCCGAAAAGGCGGCCTGAGGGAGAAAAATGTCCGAACGACCGAACCGCAAGCCCGAGACCGGCGGCTTCTTCGCCCGCGACCGCGCCTGGCATGCGCCAGCGCTGACCCCCGGCTACAAGACCTCGGTGCTGCGCGCGCCGCAGCGCGCGCTGCTCTCTCTCGACGGCACGATTTCCGAGACCACCGGTCCGGTCTTCGGCCATGCGATGATCGGCGAACTCGACAACGACCTGATCCTGAACTACGCGCAGCCCGGCGAAAGTGCGATCGGCGAACGCATCATCGTCCATGGCCGCGTGCTCGATGAGCGCGCCAGGCCGGTTGCAGGCGCCTTGGTCGAGTTCTGGCAGGCCAATGCCGGCGGCCGCTATCGCCACAAGAAGGAAACCTATCTGGCGGCGATCGACCCGAATTTCGGCGGCTGCGGCCGCGCCATCACCGACGAGGACGGCCGCTACCATTTCCGCACCATCCGCCCCGGCGCCTATCCCTGGCCGAACGGCATCAACGACTGGCGTCCCGCCCATATCCATTTTTCGATCTTCGGGCATGGCTTTGCCCAACGCTTGATCACCCAGATGTATTTCGAAGGCGATCCGATGATCTGGAAATGTCCGATCGTCGGCACGATCCCCGACAAGGCGGCGATCGAGCAACTGATCGCGCCGCTCGACTGGGGCAACACCATTCCAATGGATTCACGTGCCTATAAATTCGATATCGTGCTGCGCGGCCGTCGCTCGACGATGTTCGAAAACAGACTGGAGGGCAACTGACCATGCAGCAGCTGGGCTACCTCAAGGAAACCCCGTCGCAGACGGCCGGTCCCTATGTCCATATCGGCCTGACGCCGAATTTCTGCGACATAACGGGCGTCTACGACACCGATCTCGGCATCGAGATGGTCAACGACAAGACGCTCGGCGAGCGTATCACCGTCACCGGCCGGATCTTCGACGGCGCCGGGGCGCTGGTGCGCGATGCGGTCATCGAGATCTGGCAGGCCGACAGCGCCGGCCTCTACAACAGCCCGTCGGAAATGCGCGGCGCCGCCGACCCCAATTTCACCGGCTGGGGCCGCTGCCCGACCCGCGCTGAGGACGGCGTCTACAGCTTCGAGACCGTCAAGCCCGGCCGCGTTCCCTTCAAGGACGGTCGCAAAATGGCCCCGCACATCACCTTCTGGATCGTCGCCCGCGGCATCAATATCGGCCTGCACACACGCATGTATTTCCCGGAGGAGACGGAGGCCAACGCCGCCGATCCGCTGCTTTCCCGCATCGAACATCGCGAGCGCGTCGCAACAATGATCGCCACGCGCGACGGCGCGACCTGTCATTTCGACATCTATCTGCAGGGTCCGAAGGAAACGGTGTTTCTGGATATCTGAGGGCCAGCCGCGCAAGTCGCTTGTTCACAGGGCTCTGTGTAGGTAGCGTCCCCCTCACCCTACCCTCTCCCCGAGGGGAGAGGTGGCGGCAGCCGGATGAGGGGGCCGCCACCACAAACCGAGACGCTCATGACCGCATCGCCCTTCGACCACCCCTTCCTCTCCGGCCTGCTCGGCGACGATGAAATCGCGCCCTATTTCTCCGCCGCGGCGGATATCCGAGCCATGCTCTCCTTCGAGGCCGCGCTCGCCAAGGCGGAAGCCGCTCATGGCCTGATCCCTGCCGAAGCGGCAAGGCGTATCACTGACACCTGCGCTGCCTTCTCAGCCGATGTGCCCAGTCTTCGATCGGCGACGGCAAGGGACGGTGTCGTCGTTCCCGACCTCATCAAGCAGCTGCGCGCTGATGTCGGCGAGGAGGCGGCAAAAAGCCTGCATCTCGGCGCGACCAGCCAGGATGTCATCGATACCAGCCTGATGATCCGCCTGAAGGCCGTCGTCTTCCTGTTTGCCGGCCGGCTTTCCACTATTGCCGCAGGACTCGATGCGCTCGACCGCCTGTTCGGCCGGAACCAGCTGATGGGTCATACCCGCATGCAGGCGGCGATCCTGATCACCGTCGCCGATCGCCTCAATGCGTGGCGCGCACCGTTGACGACCTATCGCGACCGCCTGACCGAGCAGAGCTTTCCCGTCCAGTTCGGTGGTGCGGCCGGCACACTGGACAAGCTCGGATCGCACGCCTCCGCAATCCGCGCTTCGCTGGCCCAGGAACTCGGCCTCACGGACGCACACCAATGGCAGAGCGGGCGTCTGCCGATCGCCGATATTGCCGGCCTGTTCGCGTCGATATCGGGCAGTCTCGGCAAGATGGGGCAGGATATCGCGCTGCTTGCCCAGGCCGGCGATGAGATCGAAATCTCGGGCGGCGGCACCTCGTCGGCGATGGCGCACAAGCAGAACCCCGTTTCGGCCGAAGTCCTCGTCTCGCTCGCCCGCTTCAACGCCACTGTTCTATCAGGCATCCACCAGTCCCTCGTCCACGAACAGGAACGCTCCGGTGCTGCCTGGACGCTCGAATGGCTGCTCCTGCCGCAAATGACGATGGCAACCGCCGCCAGCCTGCGGCTCGCCGGGGAGCTTGCAGGAAATATCAAGAGGCTTGGAAGGGCCTGATCCAGCACCTTTGCATGTAGTGCCGGAAACCGGTTATGCAGAGTGCAACGAAATCAGGAGCAGCCTTGTGACCTTTCCCCTCTTCGACCTCTCCGGCCGCCGCGCCCTCGTCACCGGCTCCAGTCAGGGCATCGGCCGCGCATTGGCGGTCGGGCTTGCCGAGCATGGCGCTTCGATCATCATCAACGGCCGCAACGCGCAGAAGGCGGAAGCCGCCGCCGAGGATATCCGTCGCAGCCATCGCCATGCCGTCAGCGCCGCCTTCGACGTCACCGATGCCGAGGCCAGCCGCACCGCCATCACCTATATCGAGGCGGAGATCGGCCCGATCGACATCCTCGTCAACAATGCCGGCATGCAGTTTCGCACACCGCTGGAGAACTTCCCGGTCGATAAATGGGACGAGATCTTCAAGACCAACGTCTCCAGCCTATTCTATGTCAGCCAGCCGGTCGCCCAGGCAATGATCTCACGCGGCCGCGGCAAGATCATCAACATCGCCTCCGTCCAGGCCGAACTCGCCCGTCCCGGCATCGCGCCCTATACCGCCACCAAGGGCGCGGTGAAGAACCTCACGCGCGGCATGGCGACCGACTGGGCGAAATACGGCCTGCAGATCAATGCGATCGCGCCGGGCTATTTCCGCACCCCACTCAATCAGGCGCTCGTCGATGATCCCAAGTTTTCCGGCTGGCTTGAAAACCGCACGCCGGCCGGCCGCTGGGGCGAGGTCAAGGAGCTTGTCGGCGCTGCCGTCTTCCTAGCCTCGGATGCCTCCTCCTTCGTCAACGGCCACATGCTGACCGTCGACGGCGGCATCACCGCCTCGCTCTAGAACAGGATGATTTTAGGCCAGATCGGCCTAAATCTGAATCCTGTTCTATATTATATGGTTAGAGCATGATGTCGTCCGAAAACCGCTCACACTTTTCGGCATCACGCTCTGAATTCGCATCATCCGAGTTTGGCGATGGCACGCAGGTTATCGGCCGTCGTTGTCGGGAATTCGAAGAATTCGAGATAGGCGGGGATCTGTTCGAACAACATGTCGGTCCCAACCTGAAATGCGCAGCCGCGCGCCCGCACGGCCTCGAGAAAAGGGGTTATCTCCTTCGTCATCACGACTTCGCCGACGAAGGTCGATGGGGAGATGCGGTCGATATCGATTGGCAGCGGGTCACCCCGTCGCATTCCGAGAGGCGTTGCGTTGACGACAATGTCGAAACCTGTCGGATCGGCGGAGCCGACCGTCACTTCAAGATGCGGATAGTATTTCTTCAGCCTGTCCAGCAGCGCGGTCGCGGTCGTCTCGTTGGCGTCGAAGATCGCAAGATGGGCGACGCCCGCCTGTGCCAACGACGCCGCGATCGCCGAGCCGACACCGCCGGCACCGGCGATGAGCGCACGGGCTCCTTCAACCTTTTTGCCCTTGCGCAACACGCCTCGAACGAAGCCCTCGCCATCGAACATGTCACCGATCAGCCTGCCGTCCGAACCGAGACGGACTGCATTGCACGAGCCGGCGACTTTCGCGTTGGTCGACGTTTCGTCGAGCAGCGCCATCGTCGAAATCTTGTGCGGCATCGTGATGAGAGCGCCGTGGATATTGGATAGCCGGAACAGAAGTTTCAGAAACGCCGGATAGTCCTCCGGCCTGCAGCCCATCGGCACGACGACGGCATCAATTCCGGTCTTCTGAAAGTAAGGATTGTAGATCAGCGGCGCCTTGAAGGACTCCGTCGGATAGCCGAGGTGAGCGATGAGTTTGGTCGTCCCGGTGATCATGTGGTCAGACTTTCTGGGGATCGGAAGAGGCGCTGGCCTTGGCGAGGTGGATCATCTGCCCCGAGCGCGCCGATCTCTTGATCGCCTCGACGACCCTGAGAGTAGCAAGGCCCTCCCGGCCACTCACTAGAGGCGTGGCATCACCACGGATAACGTCGCAAAAATGTCTGAGCTGAACGCAAAGGGGATCGGCTGCTGCGTAGGGCACCCGCTCCTGGGCAAGCTGCTCCAGCCAATCGGGCCTCGAAGGGCTCGTCCACAGTGTCAGATCAGGAATTCCGAGCGAGCCCTTGGTGCCGCCGATCTGGTAGCAGAATTGATCGTAACGGGGAAAAGCAGGGTTCTCCCCGGTGGTCATCTCCCAGCTCCAGGGCGCCGCCACCGCATCACTGCCGTTGAGAGTGGCAAGCACCCCGCTTTCGAAACGCAGCGTCACGACAGCCGTATCCTCGACAGCATGGTTCCGCACGGCGTGGGATTCCATCGCATGGACGGCTTCGACCTCGCCGAAGAAATATCGGAAGAGATCGACATCGTGGATCAGGTTGACGAAGATAGGGCCGGCGCCCGCTTCGCGCCGCCAGGGGATGTCGAAATACTCGTCGGGCTTGGCGACCCAGAACGTGCCGTGCACCGTGATGATCCGGCCAAGCCTTCCGCCGTCGACGATCTGCTTGACCGCCTGGATCATCGGATTGTGGCGCCTGTGATGGCCGACCAGCACCTGTATGCCTGCCTTCTCGCCGGCGGCAACCAGTGCCCCTGCAGCATCGACATCGTCGGCGATCGGTTTCTCGATCAGAACAGGGATGCCGGCAGCGACGATCTCCGTTCCGTTCTCAACGTGGAGCTGGTTCGGTGTTGCCACGATGACGCCGTGAGGCCTGTCCTCGACGCGGATGTCTAGGAAGCTCCGGTACCATCGGGCGCCGACATTCTCGGCAAAGTCGCGACCGGGGGCAGAAGGATCGATCACCGCCGAGAGAACGGTTCCCGGCTCTGAGATAATTCGCTCGACGTGGCGCCTGCCGATGAGGCCGGCTCCCATGACTGCAATCTCTAGCGGCTTCATTGCCGGCTCCCATAATTTGCCAGACGCATCGACCCTGAGACGCCTTACTTCCGCAGGATTTCTCCGAGGAATTTCCTGGTTCGCTCATGCTGTGGGTTTGTGAAGAATTCGGCGGGCGGGGCTTCCTCGACGATCGCGCCGCTGGCCATGAAGATCACGCGATCGGCGACCTGGCGGGCAAAGCCCATCTCGTGCGTGACGCAGATCATCGTCATGCCCTCATCGGCCAGCGCTATCATGGTATCCAGCACCTCTTTGACCATCTCCGGATCAAGCGCCGACGTCGGCTCATCGAACAGCATCACTTTCGGCCGCATGCAAAGCGCGCGGGCGATGGCCACCCGCTGCTGCTGGCCACCAGAAAGCTGCACCGGATATTTGTCGGCCTGCTCCAGGATCTTGACCCGCTCGAGCAGCCCGCGTGCCCGTTCCTCGGCCTCCGCCTTGCCGACGCCGACAGCTTTCATCGGCGCCAGCATGCAGTTCTGCAGCACGGTCAGATGCGGAAACAGATTGAACTGCTGGAAGACCATGCCGACCTCACGGCGGATCGCATCGATGGTCTTGGCCTGGTTACCGAGAAGAATCCCGCCAACGCGGATTTCCCCTTTCTCGTAGGTCTCGAGATGGTTGATGCAGCGAATGAGCGTCGATTTCCCGCTGCCGGAAGGCCCGCACAAGACGATCCTCTCGCCGCTGCGAACCGATATGTTGATGTCGTGCAGGGCTTGAAAAGCGCCATACCACTTCTCCACCCGCTCCATGGTGATCATGGTCTCTGCGCCTTGAGCAGGATTGGGACTGGTCATCATATGAACTCCACGTTGGCGGCTGGATCGCATCGAAGAACAGGGATGCGGATCAGCGCGCAGAAACGGCAAACTTTCGTTCGAGGCGCGCGCCAAGAATCGTCAGTGGGCAGCACATCAGGAAATAGAGAATGCCGACGATGCCGAAGACCGTCAGCGGCTGGAAGATCTGGTTGGAGATGATGTTGCCGGCCCGCGTCAGCTCGGTGAAGCCGACGATCGATGCAAGCGAGGTACCTTTGATCAGCTGCACGAGGAAACCGACCGTGGCAGGCAGCGAGATGCGCAGCGCCTGCGGCAGGATGACATCCTTCATGCGCGACACATATCTGAGGCTGAGAGCCTTTGCCGCTTCCGTCTGGCCGCGCGGAACCGCTTCGATCGAGCCGCGCCATATCTCGCCCAGATAGGCGCTTGCATGCAGGGTCAGGCCGATGGCAACGGCCACCCAGGCATCGAGCATCAGCCCCACCAGCGCCAGGCCGTAATAGACGACGAAAAGCTGCATCAGCAGAGGTGTTCCCTGGAAGATAGCGATATAGCCGGCCGTCAGGCGTTCCAGCAGCGGTATGCCCGAGGCGCGCGCAAGGGCGACGCCGAGCCCTGCAATGCAGCCGCAGACGAAGCCGACAGCGGACAGGACCACGGTCCACTTCAAGCCGATCAGGAGGAAGACGAATTCGTCGTGACCCATGGAATTCCTCCTACTTGACCGGATATTTGAAGTAGCGCGCCGAAAACAGCGCGAAGATGCGCATCATCAGCCAGGAGATCACGAAATAGAAAATCGTGACCGTGAAGTAGACCTCGAAGCTGCGGAAGCTCTCCGACTCGATGCGCTGCGAAACGGAAGTCAGCTCGTAGGCCGAAATCGCCGATGCAATGCTGGTGGTCAGCGTGAGGAGGACGAACTGGCTGGTCAGGGACGGATAGATCGCCCGCAATGCCGGCTTGAGGATGATCAGCCGGAAAACCTGAGCCTTGTGCAGACCAAGGGCCAGACCCGCTTCCATCTGTCCCTTCGGGATCGACTGAACGCCACCGCGAATAATTTCGATTGCGTAGGCACCCCCGTTGATGCCGAGCGCGATAATCGCCGTCGGCGTCGGATCCAGCCTGATGCCGGTGAGCGGAAGCGCAAAATAGATGAAGAAGATCTGGACCAGAAAAGGCGTGTTGCGGATCAATTCGACGAAGGCGATGACCAGCCATCGCGCCGGCTTGAGCGCAGAGTCGCGCAGCGCAACGCCGCCAATTCCGATGATGATCGCCAGCAGCATCCCACAAATGGCAAGCAAGAATGTCCCGAGGCAGCCAAGCAGAAGGCTCGGCAGGCCATCTATGACCGGGGTGAAATCCAACTTATAGTTCATGGCGATCCTTCGGTCCGTCTTCCTGAAAGTTCAGTCCCGCTTGACCATGCCTGCCATCGCCTGGACAGCGAGTTCATAGCCGTCGGCTCCAAAGCCGATCATGATGGCCGTGACAACGCGCGAGATCAGCGAATTGTGGTAGATGCTCTCGCGCGCATGAACATTCGAAATATGCAGTTCGATTTTCGGCGGGTCGAACATTTTCAACGCATCGAGAAGGGCGATCGATGTGAACGTATAAGCGGCAGGATTGATGATGATACCACAGGCGTCAGTCCGGGCTTGGTGCACGCTTTCGACGAGTTCGCCCTCGAAATTGGTCTGCCGAAACTCGACGTCGAATCCGAGCGCCTTTGCCTTAGTCACGCAGCGTTGCCTGATGTCGGCAAGCGTCGTGGTTCCATAGATCGCCGGCTCGCGCTGACCGAGAAGATTGAGGTTCGGTCCATTGAGCACAAAGATTGACTTGTTCATGATCGCGCTCCCGGACGCGGGCCGAAGCCGGTCTCGAAACATGATGGTAGCGTTGGCGGGCATCACTAGGGACGCCCGCCTCCACGGCTAAATGCTCGGTTTATGGAGCTTTCAGTTTGCGGCGAACGGAATGCCCTCGAGGCTAGCTGGGAATTCCGGGACCGGAACCTTCATCCACTTGTCGTAGACTGCCTTGAGTTCGCCGTTGGCCTTGATCTTGTCGATGAAGGTGTTGATCGCCGCATTGATTTCCTTTTCGCCGAGACGCGTGCAAGCACCGTTATAGAGCTTCTGGAACTCAAGCTTGTTTTCGAATTCGCCCGGACGGGCCTTCTCCACCCGGTCCATATAGAAGATGTTGCCACCAAGCGTCTCGACCTGGCCGGACACGAGCGCCTGGACGCTTGCGGCGTCTCCGTCATAGCGTCGGATGGTCGTGCCTGACGGTGCGTTCTTGGTGACCTGCGTGTCCTGAGCTGCACCCTTGGCCACGCCGACCGTGTACTTGGCCATGTCGGCATTCATCTTGATCTCTGCGGATTTCGGACCAATCAGAACGATGGCGTTGGCAACATAGGGCTTGCTGAACTGCACGGCCTTTGCGCGATCTGGCAGCATCGCCATCGTCGCGAACAAAACGTCGACGCGGCCGGCGGTCAGTGCGGGAATGCGGTTGTTGACTTCAAGCGGCACGAACTCGACGGAAACACCCAGTTCCTTTGCAAACAGCGTTGCGATGTCGGCATCGAGGCCGTCCTGTTTGCCGCCGCTGGTCACAAAGCCCCAGGGCGGGTTGTCGCCCTGAATCCCGACGATGATCTTGCCGCGAGCCTTGATTTCGTCAGGCGTGACGGCGGCGGCCGGTTGCGCCAAGGTGACGGCAGCCACCAGGGCCGCGGCTCCGAGCATCGCATTTCGGCGCGTTAGCAAAGACTTGAACATGTAATACCTCCTCCTTTGGCGGTCATTCGACCGGACAGCCACCTCACCTTTTGACTGTGAGAGGAATGATTGCCAGAGACGAGCACTCAAATCAACAGAGTTTTTCAAAATCATATGAGAATTTATAATAAGACACGCTATTTGAATTCCTCACGACATTTGCCATAATAGTCGCGAGCGGTTTTCTGGACGCATCGTCGTGTTCGGCGCTCGTTCAATCTCGCACGGATATCGGAAGGGCTTTGACATGAGGACCTCGATTGCGACTGTAACGATCAGCGGCGAACTGCCGGAGAAGCTCGAGGCGATCGCCCAGGCGGGCTTCGATGGTGTCGAGATCTTCGAGAATGACTTCCTTGCCTTCGACGGAAGCCCGGCTGATGTCGGGAAACTCGTCCGCGACCATGGCCTGGAGATCACCCTGTTTCAGCCATTTCGTGATTTCGAGGGCATGCCGGAGCCGCTGCGAAGCCGGACATTTGACCGTGCGGAACGAAAGTTCGACGTCATGCAGCAGCTGGGAACGGACCTTGTGCTCGTCTGTTCAAACGTCTCGCCGGCAGCCATCGGCGGCATCGACCGGGCAGCAGACGACTTCCGTGAACTCGGCGAACGTGCCGCCAGGCGTGGACTGAGGGTGGGCTACGAGGCGCTTGCCTGGGGTCGCCACATCAGCGACCACCGCGACGCCTGGGAGATCGTGCGTCGCGCCGATCATCCGAATGTCGGTCTTATCCTCGACAGCTTCCACACCTTGTCACGCAAGATCGACGTCAATTCCATCCGCTCGATTCCCAAAGAGAAAATCTTCATCGTCCAGCTTGCCGATGCTCCATTGATCGACATGGACCTGCTCTATTGGAGCCGCCACTTCCGAAACATGCCAGGTGAAGGCGACCTTCCCGTCACGGCGTTCACCGAAGCCGTCGCGGCAACCGGTTATGATGGATATTTCTCCCTGGAGATCTTCAACGATCAGTTTCGAGGCGGTTTGTCGCGTGCGATTGCGGCCGATGGCCATCGATCCTTGATCTATCTTGGCGATCAGGTGCGCCGCCATCTCGGCATCGGCAGCATGACCGGAGCGGCGATGCCGGAAAGGCCCTCCGTAAAGGGAGTCGGCTTCGTCGAGTTTGCCACGGACGAACAGGATGAAGTCGAGCTGGTTGCATTGCTGCGCACCCTCGGGTTCAAGAGGACTGCGGTCCACCGCACGAAAAAGGTCTCTCTTTTCGAGCAGGGCGAGATACGGATCCTCGTCAATGTCGATCAGGCAGGATTCGCGAATGCGGCCTACGCCGTTCACGGTACTTTTGCATATGCCATGGCCCTGGTCGTCGACGATGCCGTCAAGGCATATGAGCGCGCGCTCGCCTTGGATGCCGAGCCATTCACCCAGCCCGTCGCGGAGGGTGAGCTCGAGCTGCCTGCCATTCGGGGCGTGGGAGGCGGGATCATCTATCTCATCGACGACAACAGCGCATTGGGTCGCTTCTCCGAAATCGACTTTCAGCCGGTTACGGACGACAGCGACGCGCCGTCGGCAGGCCTTTTGCGCATTGATCACGTCGCCCAGACGGTCGGCTACGATGAAATGCTCACCTGGCTTTTGTTCTATACGTCCATTTTCGACACGCGGAAGACCCCTATGGTCGATATCATCGATCCAGCCGGGGTGGTCCGCAGCCAAGTTGTCGAAAACGAGTCCGGCGCGCTGCGCATTACCATGAACGGAGCCGAGAATCGCCGTACCCTGGCGGGGCATTTCATTGCCGAGAAATTTGGGGCCGGCATACAGCACCTGGCGTTTTTGACCGACGATATCTTTGCAACCGCCGAAAGCCTTCGTGTTTGCGGTTTCAGATCGCTGCACATTTCGCCGAACTACTACGACGACGTCGAAGCGCGCTTCGGCCTCGATCCTGTAATGACCGAGCGGCTGAAGGCGGAAAACATCCTCTATGACCGAGACGAGCATGGCGAATATTTCCAGCTCTATAGCGGAACATATGGAGAGGGTTTCTTTTTCGAGATCGTCGAGCGCCGCGGCTACCGCGGATACGGCGCGCCGAACGCTATTTTCCGGATCGCCGCTCTGAAGAAACAGATGCGTCCGGAAGGAATTCCGAAAGACGCCTCTTGAGTTATTGTTTAGGAGCGGCTCAGCTTTTCATGAAAGCGCAGGCCGCTCTAACCTTTTGTTTTGCGCATTCCGGACGGAAAACCGCGTCGCACTTTTCCTGGAATTGCTCTAAGCAATCCGGCCGCTCTTGAGCACATGGTCCACGCCGCTTTGAACGTGCCGTCTGACGACGTCGGTCGCGCCGGCAACGTCACGCTGAATGGAAAGTTCAAACAGAAGTCTATGGTCATCGACAACAGGCTTTCCGCGAAAACTCTCCGCCAGCATATGGTAACGAAGAAAGCGGTCGAAGACGGATGACAATGTCGCCATCAGCGTCGCTGAATTGCAGGCAGAGACGATCGCCTGATGGAACTCCCAGTCGTATCGGACCCAGTCGACGGTCCGCGAGACATCGCCGGCGAGGAGCTTGCGTTCAGCAGCAGCCAGTCGGTGATGTGCGGCGACGATGCGCCCCTCCCATTCAAGATTTCCCGCAGCGAAGGCAAGGCCGATCGCATGTGTTTCAAGAACGATCCTGAGGTCGGCGAGCTCCAGAAGTTCGCGGCGCGAAGCAGGGCTGACTTCGAAGCCACGCTGCCCCTCGGCGACAACGAGGTTTTCCGTGGTCAGGCGGCTCAGAATTTCGCGCAGCGATGAAATGCCGATGGAGTAGCGCTCCTTTGCCTGCTCCAGCTTGATCTTGGCCCCCGGCGGCAATGTCCCTGAAATGATATCCTCGCGGATTTGCCGGAAGACGACATCGCTTACTGTTTCAGCCGGGTCATGGACTTGCTTGAGCATGGCTTTTCCTGGTTTCGCCGAAATGCAATTTACGTGGTGGACCTAAAGCTCGATGAGAAACGTCCGGATCATTTCTATTTCAGCGTCCCTCTTGCCAGCGCATGTTCGACCCCGCCCTGGATATGCAGCACAAGCACCCGCTTGGCCGTCTCCGCGTCACGTCGCAATGCCGCATCCAAAAGCTGCTGATGTTCATTGGCCGCGACATCGCCTCGATAGGACAAGGCAACCATCTGATATCTGAGATATCTGTCGAAGATCACCGAATGCGTCTCCATCAGTAGTTTCGACCCGCAGGCGGATATCAGCGCTTGGTGGAACTCCCAGTCGTAGCGCTTCCAGTCCTCGGCCCTGCTGGTGTCGCCGGTTGCCATCACCTGTTCCATCCGCGCCAATTTGTAATGCGCCGATACCAGCGGAGCTTCCCACTCCACGTCGCCATGCAAGAACGACTGCTCTAGCGCATGTGTTTCCAGCAGAAGCCTCAGCGCCGCAGTCTCCTTGAGGTCCGAAACGGACACTGGAGACACTTCGAAACCTTTTTGTCCCTCGGCAACGACAAGCCCCTCGGACGACAGCCGATTGAGCACTTCTCGAAGTGTACTGATGCTGGTCTCGTAGGACTCCTTCAAGCTTTCCAGCTTCAACTTTTGTCCGGGGGTCAGCCGACCAAAAATGATGTCGGCCCGAATGCGCCTGTAGCTGCTCTCGGCAATGGTCTCGTTTATAACCGGCTGCAACATGGCGAGTCTCTTATATTTTCTGTATCGTCGGATATATCTCTTTCTGGCATTCTCAATCAAGGAAGCATTCGCAGAATAGGAATTAGAATTTCCTCATATGATGCTGGTTTGCCCGGAGAACGCGGAAGCGACTGGGTCGAGCAGGGCCTGAGCACAATACAGTGCCCCATGCCTGTTGGGCCAAGCCCTTTGACACGGCTTTCGCGCTGCTCCTAAAACTGGATTTTTTGGCTCAACAGGGCGGCAATTGTTTTTTCAATCGCGCGCAACCATCTAATAAGCATGACGTACGGGAAAATGTCCCCGCCCTCAGCAGCCCGTTTACCGAAAACCAACCATACTGGGTTGCTTTCCGAAGCGAAAGCCGATTGCTTAGGAAAATCTACTTCTTCTTCCGCTAGCGGTTAGGAGAATGAAAGGGGCCGCAGGCAAACCCGTGGAATTCTACTGCTTCGCATCGGGATGAACAATGACTACGATGGCGACGTGGGAAGGCCGGTTTGAAGAACGATGACGACAGATTTGTTTCAGGTAAAATTTTGGGGCGTCCGCGGCAGTATTCCCGTGTCAGGCCCCGAGTTCGATCGCTACGGCGGTAACACTTCCTGCATCGAAATTCGCTGCGGAAAACATCGGATGATCTTCGACGCAGGCTCCGGCCTGCGCGAGGCTGGGCTATCGATGATCGCCGACAGCGTCAGCGACGTCGATCTGTTCTTCAGCCACTGCCACTACGACCACATCATCGGCCTGCCCTTCTTCAAGGCGATCTATTACCCCTCGATCAACGTCAACATCTGGTCCGGCCATCTCGATGGCAAGATGAGCACGCGCGAAATGGTCGAGCAGTTCATCAGCCCGCCCTGGTTTCCCGTCAAGACCGACATCTGCCAGGCGACGATGAACTTCCGCGATTTCCATGCCGGTCAGGTGCTGACCCCTCACAAGGGCATCGAGATCAAGACCTTCATGCTGAACCATCCGGGCGGCGCCATCGGCTACCGCATCGAATGGCAGGGCCGCTCGGTCGCTCTCGTCTATGACATCGAGCATATTCCAGGCAGCTATGATCCGGTTTCGCTGGAGATGATGCGGGACGCCGATCTCGTCGTCTACGACTGCACCTACAATGAAGACGAGATGCAGCGCTTCAAGGGCTTCGGCCATTCGACCTGGCAGCATGGCACCGAGCTTGCGAAAATGGCGGGCACCAAGCGCTTCGCGCTCTTCCACCACGCCCCCTCCCGCACCGACGAACAGCTGGCGGAGATGGAAACGCAAGCGCAGGCAGCCTTCCCCGAATCCTTTGCCGCGCGCGACAATCAGATCGTGGTGATCTAGCAGCTCCGCTAAAGGCCTCCGTTATCCTGTCCAGTCCGAGGCTCTTCGACTACGTCGAACTGAGCAGGCCTGCGAACGTCACGACGGAACAGATGCTGGGCCGGACCGTTTTCCCCGCAGCGCAAAATCAACGAAACAGGCATCCGTCATGACCGTGCTTTCCGGAAAGTGTCTCTGCGGGCAGGTGCGCATTTCTGTCCGCGGCGAACCCTTACGCGTTGGAATCTGTCATTGCACGGATTGCAGGCAAGAAAGCGGTTCGGCCTTTACCTTTTATGGGATCTGGCCCGCCGGCCAATTCGAACATTCAGGGGAAACCGCCACGTTCCAAGGTCGGCATTTCTGCACCGGGTGCGGTTCGCGGCTGTTTTCCGCCGATGACCAGGAGGCGGAAATTAAGCTTGGCATCCTCTCCGAGGCGCCGACGCCTCTGGTGCCGAGCTACGAACTCTGGGTCAAACGCCGCGAGCCGTGGCTGCGACCGGTGGAAGGCGCCGAGCAGTATGACGAAGACCGAAGGTGAAGAGAACGACGAACGATTCTGAGGAGCTTTCCGATGGCCACTCTCGTCCGACATCGCTGGATGACGGTTGCAGGCGTCGAGACTTTTTACCGCGAGGCCGGCCGAGAAGATGCGCCGGTCTTGTTGCTGCCGCACGGATATCCCTGCTCATCCTATGAATTTCGCAATCTCATGCCGCGCCTTGCCGATCGTTGGCGCCTGATTGCCCCGGATTTCCCGGGTGCGGGCTACAGCGGTACGCCTGATGATTTCGACTACAGCTTCGATGGATACGCTGCCTGGCTGGAGGCCTTCATCGGTGCGATGAAAGTCGACCGGTTTGTCCTCTACCTCCACGACTTCGGCTCGCCTATCGGTGCGCGGTTGGCGATCAGAATCCCCCAGCGCATCGCGGCGCTGATCATCCAGAATGGCGATATCCCCTATGAAGATGCCCTCGGACCGAAGTATGCGGATATCGAGGCGACGTGGACGCTTCCAAGATCGGAGATGAGAAAGGTGCTGGCGGAGGCGGTCAGCGAGGCGGCTTTCAGGCACGAATTCCTCAACGATCTGCTGCCCCCTCTGGCTGACACCATCCCGCCAGATCTCTGGAAGTTGCATTGGTCGCTGATCACGCCGCGGCGCAAGGAGATCGCCATAGACCTGATCGCCGGACTGAAGGAGAACCGGGCCTGGTTCCCGCAACACCGCAAATATCTGCGCGAATACCGGCCGCCGACCTTGATCGTGTGGGGTCCGAACGACCACTACATGCCGGAAAAATCGGCTCGGGCCTATCTGCGCGATCTGCCGGATGCCGAACTGCATCTGCTGGGCGGCGGCCACTGGCTGCTCGAGACGCATCTCGATGACGTCGTAGCGCTCATGCGAGACTTCCTCGGACGCGTTCACGCCGCCTGATCGACATTTGCTAAGGCCCCAGCAGTTCCAACGCCGAAGACCAGCGGACGGCCGGATGCCGGCCCGTCACTGAAAACAAGGCCGACAGGAAATTCCAGGCTGCCGCATCATGCACCAGATGGTGGGTGAGGAGACCGACAGGCTCGTCGCTGCCGGCAAACCGGTCGCGAAGCTCGGCCACCAGCTCGGCCACCAATTCCGCCTCGCTCCGTCCGCCGCGCGTGCCGTGCCAGTCGATGATGTCGACATGGGTGTTGAGGAGCGTCATCGGACCGCCCTGCTTTGCCCGCCCATAGACCGAAAGAGCTGCAAATCCGAGCTCCGGCAACGCCGGGATGAGGGCCGCATCGATCCGGTTCCACGGCGGCACCAGCATCGGCAGGAAGCGAGCCGGATGCAGTTGCTGCAGCAGCCGGAACCCTTCACGCAACTCGCCGAGCACGGCCTCCGCCGGCCGCTCGCCGCCGAGTTCCTGCTTCTTCGCCTCAGGCCCTGCATGGTTCGTATGAGACCAACCATGCACCACAACAGTGATGGCTGTTTCCTCCACCAGGCGCGCGGCCAAGGCCTCACCGGTCAGGCCGGGAATAACCGCGAGCGTCAGCGGAATATCGTTTTCGCCCGCCAGTACCATCAGCGTCTCCAGCGCCAGCGTCGGCTCGACGGCGTCGTCATCGCGCAGCCAGAACCGCGCCACGCGGCCGGCAGCCTGCCAGCGGTCAAGCTCGCGGCACAGAGGGTCCCAGGCTATCCCGTCGGTCATCACGTCACTCCTGTTGCTGCGCTGTCGCGCAAAATTCCGTTCAATAGCCGCGCCGCCGTCGCAAGCGAGCGCTCGCCGAGCACGAAGCGCCGCGCCGTCTGCCCTATGGCGTCGCGCCTTTGCCTGTCGTCAAGCAAGGCGGTCACAGCCTCGGCATAGGCGGCGACATCGCCATCCGGCGTCAGCAAGCCGGTCACGCCAGCCTCGACCACCGCTGGCACCCCTGCCGTTTCCTGCGCAACGACAGGCAGGCCGGCGGCCTGAGCTTCCAGATAGGCAAGACCATAGGCCTCGCCGCAGCCGGGCCAGACATAGAGGCCGCCATGCCCAAGCAGTTCGGCGATCTCGACGGGATTCCGCTCGCCCAGCCATTCGATGCGGCCGGGAAAATCGGCAAACAGCGCCTGTACCTCCTGGCGCATCGGACCATCGCCGATGACGGCAAGCGTCCACGGGCGTTCTTCGATCAGCCGCAATGCTCTCGCGAGCATCGCATAACTGTCCATCTTGTCGCCGGCCCGCATCATCGCAACCGTCATCAGCCGGTGCGGATCGGGCGCCGGCGACGCCCTCTCGAACAGCGCCGTGTCGATGAAGGGTTTCAGCCCGGCAAGCCGCGCCTGCGGAAAGGCGGCTGTGAGCCCGGCCTGGTCGCGCTCGGTGAAGCTGATATTGACCGCCGCCTGCATGATCGCCTCGCCCACGCGTTTCTGTGATGCTGCCCAGCCGGTTCGGTCGCGTTTTGCCGCGTAGGAGGCTTCGGCGGTGACATAGGGAATCGCGAATTCGGCTGATATCGCCGGCCCGAAGGTATCGGGCGATTTGTAATAGGGGTGATAACAGAACCAGAGTTCCGGTCGCGGCCCAGATTTCCATGTCAGCCGCAGCCGCTCCAGCTCGGCGGAGATGGCGGGTTCGAGCGCGGCTGCCGCCTCCGGTGTCGAGGCATAGGTGCGGAATTCGGAAACGACGTCGACCTGATGCCCGCCAAGCTCCAGCGCCCGGATCAACAGCCGCGCCATCAGCCGGTCGCCCGACGGCACCGGATGGTTCGGCGATTTCATCGGCGCGTAGAAAGCCACCCGCATTGACACCTCACGTAAGACAGACTGTCTACAACTGACACTCGTGCTATCACGAAAAATTCCGCTATTGTCCCTTTCCCTAAAACTTGCGCATAAGCATATGGAATGTGATCGCGATCGAAGCAATTCCGCCTCTTTCTCAATCTCTATGGGCCTGCAGTTACATCGACAAGAACGGGAATGAATGACGACGGTCTCGGCCACAGGGATTTTTTCGGAACGGACGATCAGAAGGGCGAGGCTCGGTTCCGGCCTCGTCATTTTCATCTTCGTCCTCTTGCATTTGTCGAACCATGCGATTGGCCTGATTTCCGTCGCCGCCGCCGATAAAGCCGCCCACCTCTTTCTGGCGATCTGGCGCAATCCTCTGGGGACCGCCATCTTCTATTCGTCGGTCCTCATCCATATCGCACTGGTGCTGCGCGCCATCTACATGCGCCGCAGCCTCGTCATGCCGAAGGGGGAAATGGCGCAGATCGTGCTCGGCTTGATGATCCCGCTGCTGCTTATGGATCACGTCATCGGTACGCGCATCGCCCATGAGTTCTACGGCTACATCGATGACTACGAAACGGTCGTCAGTACTCTCTGGATCAGGAATCCGACAAACGGCGTGCGGCAGGTGTTCGGTGTCGTCGCCGTCTGGGTCCACGGCTGCATCGGCATCCATTTTTGGCTGCGCTATCGGCCCTGGTATCCGGACTTTGCGCCGCTGCTGCTGGCCCTTGCGATCCTCGTGCCGGTGCTCTCGCTGCTCGGCTTCGTTGAAATGGGCCGCACGCTCGCCGATCCGTCCTACCAGCAGGCAATGACGATCAGCGCCTACAAGGAGGGCGTCAACACCCGCTACGCTTCAAACCCGGAAGTTCATCGTCAGGTCGCCATGATCCGAGCCGGGCTCTACGGCGCATTCTCGGCCTCGCTGCTCATCGTCGTCGTCGCCCGCGCCCGCCGCAAGCTGAAGGAGCGGCTGGACCAGGTCTCCGTGCATTATCCGGGCGGCGAGGTGATCAGTGTGCCGCGCGGCTTCTCGGTGCTGGAAGCGAGCCGGCTCGGCGGCTTGCCGCATTATTCGGTCTGCGGCGGCAAGGGCCAGTGCTCCACCTGCCGGGTGCAGATCCTTGGCGATTACGACAGCCTACCGGCCCCCGACAAGATGGAACAGACGACGCTGAGGCGCATCAATGCCGGCCCGGATGTCCGGCTCGCCTGCCAGCTTCGTCCAAACAGCGATGTTGCGGTCGCGCCGCTTCTCGTGCCGGCGATCGAGGCTGCACTTCCTGCCAACAGCCAGGAGACGAGCCCCGGCCGCGAGCGCGAGATCGCCGTCCTCTTCGTCGATATCCGCCATTTCACCACACTGACGGAAACCCGCCTGCCCTTCGATGTCGTCTTCCTGCTGAACCGCTATTTCGCCATCATCGGCAAGGCGGTGGAGCAGGCGGGCGGGCGGCTCGACAAGTTCATCGGCGACGGCGCCATGGCGCTCTTCGGGCTCAACACCACGCCGGAGGAAGCCTGCCGCCAGGCGCTCAACGCGGCAGCAGCGATTGTCGCCGAGATCGAAAAACTCGCCGCCGAACTGGCCGATGAACTGGCACTGCCGCTGCGCATCGCCATCGGCATACACACCGGCCCGGCCGTCGTCGGCACGATGGGATACGGTCGGGTCCGCAGCATGACGGCGATCGGCGATACCGTCAATGTTGCGAGCCGGTTGGAAAGTGCTGCCAAGGAGTTCGAGGCGGCGATCGTCATCTCCGAACCGGTGGCGAACCTTTCGGGTGCTGACCTCGCCGGCATCGAAAGCCGTGAAATCAGTGTGCGCGGCCGGGCCTTGCCGTTGAAAGTCTACGTCATTCCGAGAGAGAAAGCGGCAGAACCGCTCGAAGGAAAAGCCTGATGCCCGGCGAGCCCTGGCTGACCACCAAGTACTGGAGCCGCCGCCTGCGCAAGGCGCGCAATGCCGCCGCTTCGCGCTTCTTCGACACCCGCTTCGGCCGCCGCCTGCTGATCGAGAATATCGGCCCGCGCGTCGTCTCGATCACGGTCGACGCTGGCGACCATCTGATGACCTTCTCGCCCGCCGACTATATCGGCCGCAAGGTTTTCCGGAAGGGCCATTTCGAGCGCGAGGCCGTCGACCGGCTGATCGTCATCTTGCGCGAGCGCGGCCTGCTCAGGAAGGATGCGACGCTGCTCGAGATCGGCGGCAATATCGGCACCCAGACGGTCTATTTCGCCTTGAGCGGCACTTACGCCAAGATCGTCAGCGTCGAGCCCGATCCACGCAATTTCCCGCTGCTTCAACTTAACATCCGCCAGAACCGGCTGGAGGAGAAGGTCCGCCTCGTCAACTGCGCCGCCGGCGAGCACGAAGGCGAGATCGACTTTTTCCTCAACCTCAACAATCACGGCAAGAGCAGCGCCATTCGCCAGAGCCCGACGGACAAGAAGATAAGCGTGCCGGTGAAGCCGGTCTCCGAAATCCTTGCCGGACTTTCAATCGACCCGGCTGCGATCGGTCTCGTCTGGATGGATATCGAGGGCTACGAGCCGGTCGCCTGCCGGTCGATGCAGCCGCTGCTTGGCCGCCGCGTGCCGCTCTATATGGAGTTCACGCCGCTCTTCTACGGAGCAGAGGCAACTAAAGCCTTCATATCAATGCTATCAGGCTTCTACGAGGATTGCCTCGTCCTCTTCGAGGGTCGAGAGGTGGAGATGAAGGTGCGGGATCTGCCGGGCGATGTCGATCAGTACAACGTGCTGTTTTTGCCGTAGAAGGCGCGTTGTTTCGGAAACTACGTCGCATCAAACAAGTTTCTTCGCCTCTGTTCGCGAATGCTCATGATATTTGTTTTCGCGAAGCGTGCCGAAAAGCTTCAAGCTCTCCAGATGCTCGCGCTGGGCGCGATAGAACTCGTTGAGGAAGTGCAGCTCCCGGCCGGGCTTCACGGTGTCTTCATACCGAATCTTCCGGGTAATGGTTCGCACGATCTGTTCGATCTCTTTATGGTTGGACGTCTTTGTCGAGTCGCGAAGCACGTCCTCCAACGTCTGCAGCTCATATTTGCCGTAGACATCGAGATGCTCGGCCAAGAATTCGTACTCCGCCTGCGTCGACGCGGCGGCGGGGGCGGACAGCGCGAGATCGGACAGCAGCACGGAGCGCGGAGTGTCGACCACCAGGGTGCCGGCAATGATGTCGCCGAGCCTCTGCCGGCGCCGGTTGGTGAAGGGAACGACGACCACTGCCAGAAGCCAGAGGCTCGTCAGACCGTTTTCCCAGGCCGACTGCGTGTCGACCGAAGCCAAAAGGCCCATGGGGGCGAAAATCTCCACCTGTTTCATCAGGTTGCGTGCGGTCACCTGGTGCGGCGTAAGCCGCCGTCCGTCCACATTGATGACGCGGATGCCCGTTATTCTTTTTCCGAGCGTGCGTCCGTTCCAGATGAGTTCCGAGAGGATGTAATAGGGGATCTGCACCAAAAAACCGAGCAGCACCATGAGCATCGCCTCCGCCGTCATAGGCAGCACGCCTGTGAAGATGATGGCGGTGGCACAGATGAATATGATGATTGTGGTGAAGACGATGTCGAGGAATTGCGCGCCGAAACGGGTTCCGAGCGAGGCAATGGCGAAGGTGATCGGGACGCCCTCCGGCGGGATGAACTGCTCGACGCGCTTGCCGTCCTTGTCTGTCCGGTTCATCGCACCGCCTCACGCGACGCTTTGTTTTCGCGGCCTGCAAGCAGCAGCCAGCCCACCCAGCAGACGCCCATCCCCCAGCCGATGATGAGACGCCAGGTCGGATCCTGTATCAACTGGCGCAGGAAGCCTTCGATGAAGGCTGCCGCGACAAGCATCAGCCCTGCGAGGATGGCGAGCTTGACGGCATCATGCGCCTGGTGGCGCAAGGCTTCCTTTCGTGTTCTGGCACCTGGAAGGAGAACGGCAAGTCCGAGCCTTGCCCCACCCGCGCAAGCAATGGCGATGGCCGCAAGCTCGGTCACGCCGTGGATCGAGAGCCAGGCGAAGACGTCGTAGCCCAGCCCTCTGCGATAAAACATCGCGAAGAACGCGCCGAGGATCAGACCATTGTAAAAGGTCAGGATGAAGCTCGGCACCGACACGAACACACCAAGGGTGAAGATCAGGATGACGATGGTGGTGTTGTGGGAAAAGAGAAAGGCGGAAAATGCGGCCAGCCGGTCGCTGTCATGCCCTTCATCGCCATAGATGGTCGAACGGAGGTAGTCGGTCGAGGCATCAGGCGTACGCTGGTCGGCCATCTCCGGCGGCACCAAGGTATAGAACCAGCTCGGATCGTTGGCGCAGAGCCTGTATCCGGCAGCCGCCCCCAGAATGAGCGCCAGGAAGCCGATGAACAAAGGTAGGGCCGAGCGACGCACGGCCTGGGGAATGCCGTGCGACAGCAGGCGCCTCATCAGGCCGCCCAGGCTTTCCTGCGGGGCGTAGACAACGAGATAGGCCCGGGCGCAGAGGCTTTCCAGATAGGCAATCAGGGCGCGATCGAGAGAAATATCGCGCGCCACGCTCAGCGAGTTCATCGCCTGCCTGTAGCCGCTGGCGAGATTGCGGACCTCATCATAGCCGAGCGCGGCTGCGCCCCCTTTCTCGGCACGCGTCACGAGTTCGTCCAGTTGACGCCAGTGTGCCTCGCGCTCCAACCGGAAGCGGGCCGAACGAAGCGTATCGTTCTGGACAGCGCCGACATCGACTGTCGCGCCCTTATCCATCCTGCCGTCGATACCGATATCCATCATATCATCTCACGGGATTTGATTTCGATGTAGCGCGCAATGAGATCCGAAGTCAGTGCCTCCGGCGTGCTATCGAGGCAAAGCACGCCGAGACGCGCCAGCTTTTCCATGACGGCGCGCCTTTCGTGAAGGATCTGGCGTGCCGCAACCGAGCGAGCGACGGCATCGAGCGTCGTTTCCTCGGGTTCGATGAGCTTTCCCAGCATCGGATCGCGCAAGGCGACATAGACGACGAAGTGATGCCGGGCGAGCACCTGTATGTTCTCGATCATCAGCTCCGCCGTGATGGTGTCGACGAAATCGGAGAATATCACAACCAGCGACCGTCGCTTCAGGCGTCCGGACAGGTGGGTCAGTCCCAAGGTATGGTTGGTCTCCTGGGTTTCGTAGCGCAGCCCGGCGCACACCGTCTGCAGCCGCGGAAAGGCCGCTCGTCCGGGCAAGGCCGGCACGAAGAGACGCGGACGGCTGTCGAAGCTGTAGAAGCCGACGAGATCGCCGGCAAGGCCTGCACCCCAGCACATGGCGAGCGCCGCATTGATGGCGCGATCGAGCTTCGTGAAGCCGGCAAGCTGTTCGCCCATCAGCCGCCCGGAATCGACGCAGAGGATGATCTGGTGGTTTCGTTCGGCCCGCATCTCGCGCACGACGAGACTGCGCATGCGCGCCGACCGCTTCCAATCGATGCTGCGCGGATCCATGCCGCTAGCAAATTCCCGCAGCTGGTGGAATTCCGATCCCTCGCCACGCAACCGCAAATCCTTCTGGCCGGCCTCCAGCGGCAGGATCTGGGTCTTGATCGCTCCCGACAGCACCGGCGATATGTCGGGCTGGACGGCGATCTCTTTGCCCACCGGCATGCGCGCGATGATCTCGAGCAGCTTCAATCGCGATGGCCACTTCAGCCACAGCTCGTTGACCGCGTATCGTCCCCGCCGGGTCAGATGAAGGTCCAGAGAGGCCTTGACCTCCCCTTCCCCGGCACCCGATGCAGGGTTGAGCCATCTGATCTCGTCGACGACAAGCTCGGGAGCGAGATCGAGCCGGATTTCGATTTTCTGAGGCAGCACGCCCTTCTGCGGCCGTACGCCGACCGTGAACGCGGTGATGTGGCCGACAAAGCCTTGCGGCGGCAGATCGAAATCGATCGTCATCCTGCCCGCCAAATTGGAGATGACCAGATCGGCGACCGTGAGCGCTGCGATTGCAAGCCACATGAGGAGTAGGAGATAGCTCATGTCGCGCCACCACACGCTGGTGAAGACTGTCACCGCGGCTGATATCAGAACGAGCGCGATCAGAGTGGAGGATGGCCGCATTTAACGGGGCGCATCCACGCGGTTCATGATATTGCGCAGCACCTCGTCCGGCGTGCGCCCGTCAATTTCCGCCGAGGGCGAAAGCACGATGCGATGGCGCAAGGCGGGCACCAGCAACGCCTGGACATCGTCCGGCAAGCCGTAATCCCTTCCCTCAAAAGCCGCGCGCACGCGCACTGCCGATGCAACGGCGTCGGCTGCGCGGGTGGATGCGCCGTAGAGAATGTCGGGATCGGAGCGCGTGGCGCGCACAAGGTCGACGATGTAGGTCAGGATCGTGTTGTCCAGATGGATCGCATCGATCAGCGCCCGCCCTGTAGCGAGTGCGGCACTCGTGACAAGCGGACGGATGCCGGCATTGCGCAGGTCTGATTTCAGCGCCTGCGTCGCGTGTTTGGAGAGGATGGCAATTTCCGTATCGCGGCTGGGAAAATCGACGACAAGCTTGAACAGGAAGCGATCGAGCTGTGCTTCGGGCAAGGGATAGGTGCCCTGCTGCTCGATCGGGTTCTGCGTGGCAAGCACGAAGAAATCCGGCCCCAGGGAATAATCCGTTCCATCAAGCGTGACCATCCGCTCGTTCATCGCCTGCAGCAGGGCGGATTGCGTCTTCGGCGGCGCGCGATTGATCTCATCGGCGAGAAGAATGTCGGTAAAGACCGGGCCCTTGGTCAGGTGGAACTGATTTGTCTGGAAGTTGAAGAGATTGACGCCCAGAACATCGCCGGGCATCAGGTCTGGCGTGAACTGGATGCGACGATATTGCAGCGCCATGGCGGCGGAGACCGACCGGGCAAGCAAGGTTTTGGCCGTGCCGGGCGGACCTTCGACCAGGCAATGCCCGCCGGCAAAGATCGAGATCAGGACGAGATCGATGATCGCATCCTGCCCCTGCACCGCTTTGCCGATCTCGCCACGAACCGCAGCGATAAGATTACGAAATTCACCTAGATCCAAGGTCAATGCTCCCCAGCGATTTTCTGAATGTCTCGAGATTGCGGTGCAGATTAGCCCGCGTCATCAGATGTCCACGATCGATCAGCGCCTGTGCTGACGAGTGCAATGCTTTCGCCGCCGCCTGATCGCGGCGCGCCAGACGCTGAAACAGCCGCTCTATGCCCGCCTCGTTTCCCGCTCCAGGGCCGAAGACCAGTTGCGCCTTGTCCGCAAGCAGATGGAGCACGAACTGTCCGGTCATCCGGCCATCATTGCCCGACAGGCGCAGCAGACGCGCCGTCGCGTCGATCGCGGCAGTCTTCGACAGCTCGATGTTTCCGGATGTCTCGTTCAAGGCAGGCCCGAAGCGATAGGCGCCGCGCCAGAAACAAATGGCTGCAACGACGAGCAACACTCCCCAGATGACGGAAAGCGGATAGGCGAAAAACCGCTTGAAATCGGAGGCAGAGCGCTCGTAGGTCCGGCCCTCATCCGCCGGTTTCTTGCTATCCAGAGGAAGGCCTGATGTATCCAGAAAGACCGGCCGCTTCTCGCCCGCTCCGCGCAACAGCGTCACCAGCGACACGGCAAAGGAGGCGTTATCGGCGAGAGCCAGTCCGTGATTGTTCAACAGGTCCGGATCCGACAGCAGATAGATGTTGGGGTCGTCCTCGCCACGCAGGAGCAGTGCGCCCGACGGTGTGCCCGCGAGCTCCTCCCAACCACCCGGGAGGCTCGACCGCTCGAAGGTTTGTGCCTGATAGAGGGCGATACTGATGGGCTGCCCCGGGTACAGCTGCGGCTGCGCCTCTTCAAAATTGGTACTGCTACGGGCGAAGCCAAAATCTGCATAACCGATCTTGTCGAGTTCGCTGCCGATATCGGCGAGATCGACCAGTCTCGATTTGCTGGCAATACCATCCGTTGAAACGCTGCCCTGCCACTTCGGCAAAATGATCAGCGTTGGCAGGGCATAGCGGTTTGACTCCCGGATCGGACTTTCCGGGCCTGCATCATCCGCTTCCTCGTTTACCTGAGGTGCGACAGTCTCGCCTTGGCGTATCGACAAGGGAATAATGCGCAGCGAGATTTCCGAACGCGCCCGGGCGACATGAGGGTCGGATCGGACGACAGGGATACCCTTGGCTTGCAGCCACGATTCCAACCCCTTGTTGCCGAGGGCCGAGCGGTCGAAATCGCTGCCGCGCGACAGCGCAAAGACTGCCAGCGCCGCCAGCGCAAGCAACAGCCCCAGAAACAAAAGAGGGCCCGAGTTACGCATTGGCCACTCTGCCTGATGACAGCAACCCGCGCGCGGTCGTCAGAAGGACGCTGAAATGGCTTTCCGCAAGCGTGCGGCCGCCGTAGTGAACGAGTTCAACCGCGGTCAGAAAATTTTCAAGCCGATCGCGGTCGGGCATATTCTCCGGCAGGCGCGCGAAAACCGCCCGTTCCGTATCCGAGCGGAAAAGCCGTGTTCCCGTCACATCTGCCGCGTGCAGCAGGCAATGTCTGAGCAGCAGGACAAGCGCCTGCCTGCGATCCGCCATGGCGGCAATGCGTTGGAGGAAGTCGCTCGGCTTTTCCTCGGCATCGTCTGCCGATGTGCGCCAGCTTTCCGGCGCCTCCCCCTGCCGCTCCATGTCGCGTGGAGCAGAGGAGAGCAAAACACCGCCATTGCCGAAGCGTATCCACAAGCCGATGGCCACGATGAGACCGACAAGCACGACGGCAACCGCCAGAGGACCGCTGACAACCGACTCTCGCGGGATCATCAACGGCTTGCGTTGCGGCGACGATGTTGTCGTATTGGACGCCGGCTCGGCACTTGCCGAGACGTCACCATAGACGAGCGTGCAGCGCAATCCATTCTGCTGGCACTGCGCCGCATATTCGGCTCCGACGGCGCTCTTTTTTTGATCGCCGCCCCCAACCTGCTGACTGTCGCTGTCTTGCGCCCACGCAGGCGACAACTGAGCTGAGGCGGCGAGCAACAAAGCCGCCAGCAGGCCGAGGTTGCGGATGGCCATGCTCTAGGCGAAGACTTCTGCTCTCACTTCGGGGCGCAGAGGATCCGGCCCGAACTTGTTCGGACCCTCCGTGCCCCTGAGCACGCAAATCACCAACATCGCAAGGCCTGCAATGAAACCGACGGCGGGAATCATGTTCAGGATGAACAGTGCGAGATACCACCAAGCGGAAATGTTGCGATCATGGAAGCGGCGAACCTGAAGAGATATCTGCGGCAAAAACATTGCAAGCGCGAACAATCCACCGACGGCTCCGAAAGCGAATAACACTGACGAAGGTCCATCCTGAATATCGGAAAAGGCACCGGCCAAACTGGCCACGATTAGAAGTGCGATCCCTACAAGCACATAGAACAGTTGAAACCACCAGAACTCCGAGCGGGAGGCCCTGCCGGAAAAGGTTGCATATTTCTGCGTTAGAACAGTCCGAACGGCTTCAGTAAACCCCATTTCAATGCCCCCATTTATGCTGACGCAAGCGCGGTGATCCCCGGTCTCACTATCCTCTTGCTCGCAGTCATTTCAGACGAAAAACAGCTACAATTCAAACGTAGAAATTGCAATAAGTTGGTTGCATCGGGTCATTATTTTAAAAGCAATGCTTAACGCGTTGAGATTTTCACCTCGATGACCGCAAGGTGGACGTGAAAGTCCCTGACCTGTTGGGGAGAATTTCACCCGTTTAACGGGCTGTTTCCGCCTTACGCTCCCAACTGCATGACAAGCGATTGATGGCAGTGCACGCCGACGAGCACGCCTGAGGCGGAGGCGAGTGTGGCATTGTGCATGGCGCTAGCCGCATCGCCGGCGGCGAAGACACCCTTGACGGTGGTTTCCTTGTTGTCACCGTTGCGGATGATCGGCCCGAACGGGCCGTCGTCGAAGGCGCAGCCGAGCTGTTCGGCAACCGGGCTCGCCATTGCCGTTTTCGGCGCGACGAACACGGCATCGAGCGGCACGACGCGGCCATCGGCGAGGCGAACGGCCTCGAGCTTCGGATTGTCGCCCAACAATTCGACGATAGGGCTGCGTTCGATCCGAACGCCCCGGGCGCTCAGCTTCAGCAATTGCTCTTCATCGGGCTCGAATAGCGCCTGGGTGAAAAAGGTCGTTACTCCCCAGTCCGGGATCATCATCGCCGAATGGGCCGAATGCGGATGGTTTGCAAGGACACCGAGCTTGCCGCCGCTCACCTCAAAACCGTGGCAATAGGGGCAGTGCAGCGCGGTACGGCCCCATCGCTCCTTGAGGCCGGGGATTTCGGGCAGCGTGTCGCTGACGCCGGTTGCGAGCACGATGCGCGCGGCCCGTTCTTCGCCGCCGTCTTCGGTGCCGACAATGAACGCGTCGCCATCCCTCCGTGCCCGAACGACTTTCCCCTCGCGGATGGTGATGGTCGGGTAAAGCGAGAGTTGGCGTTTACCCTCCCGCATGATCGCCGCCGGCGTCTGGCCGTCCTGGCCCAAGAACCCATGCGAGGCTTCAGAAAACCGATTGCGCGGCGCGCCGGCATCGATCAGTAGAACCCGCCGCCGCGCCCGGGCAAGCTGCATGGCTGCCGACAGGCCGGCGAAGTTTCCGCCGATGATAATGGCTTCAAACGACATGGAACTCTCCATTTGATATCGAACTCATGACTCAACATAAGTTACATGATCTGGCGCCGTCAAGCATCATGTTACTTGTCTTGTTACGATCCCCTTGCGATAATGATCCATCCGATCGACAGGAAGAGAACCATGCGCAATGACAGCCGCCTTTCACGCATGCTGCACGTGCTGATCCACATGGATAAGCACCAGCATTCGGCGACCTCCGACATGATTGCAAAGATGCTTAACACCAATCCGGTCGTCGTCCGCCGCACCATGGCCGGCCTTCGCGAACAAGGCTACGTCCGCTCCGAAAAAGGCCATGGCGGCGGCTGGACGCTGGTGCGTCCGCTGTCTGAGATCACCCTGCTCGACGTCTACAACGCCATCGGCGAGCCACATCTCTTCGCCATCGGCCCAGCCGACGATCAGCCGCAGTGTCTTGTGGAACAGGCGGTGAATGTCGTCCTCGGCGACGCGATGAAGGAAGCCCAGGCCCTGCTGCTGCGACGATTGGACAGCGTGACGCTGGACAAAATCGCAGCCGACTTCGAGGCAAAACTGACCGCGCTCCCGGCCACATCCTATTCCTGCGCTTCTTGAGCGGGGATTACGTCCTGCGGTAGAGGAAATAACGGCCCTCCTTCACGTCGGCAGGCGGAGGCAGAAGCTCGGGGTGCTCCAGCGGCAGACCACCGACGGCGCCGCCGCTACGGGCGAGCACGCCGGCCCAACCGTCTCGTGGCAAGCGCACAAGGTGTGTCGTTTCCGCATCACTTTCCGTAAGGTTGCAAAAATCCGCTTGGCAATGGCGCATTGCTTCGGTACAAAACGCTCACCGCTTTAGTTCGAACACAAGGGAGGCGTTGCATGCCAGCAATCATCGAAACCTTCCCGTGCGGAATGTCCCGACGCTAGGTCATTTCCATTCGCGGCCCGCCTTAAGCGCGCCCGACATGCGGTTTTCCCTTAATTCATAGCCCGATTGATCTGACGGGATCATTTCGTCTCCCGCTTGGGCTGTGCCATCCAACTCTCTATTTTGAGGACCGGTCGCCGACACGGCGCCGAGCGATTAAAATGACTCGCAAGAAGCTCGATTTCCGCGCCGATGCCTATCGCCATGTGCTCGGCTTTGTTTTCCATCATTGGCGCCATCGGCCTGTCTTGGTGGGCGGTATCATCGTGTTGGTGATATCAAGCACCCTGGCAGAAGTCATGGTGCCAGTTTTCTCAGGCGAGATCGTCGATGCCATTGCCGGCGGCAATGCGGCTGACCGGGCGCTGCGCGCCTTCGTCATCGTCGTGGCTCTGGGCCTGACCAGCGTGGCACTGCGCTGGTTCATCTTCAACGGCATCATCCGGCTGACGCTGCGCACCATGGCGGATGTGGTCAATAACGGTTTCCACAAGGTGCAGCGGTTCTCGACCGACTGGCACGCCAACAGCTTTGCCGGTTCGACGGTGCGCAAGATCACCCGCGGCATGTGGGCGCTCGACGCGCTTAACGATCTGCTGCTGGTAGCGCTGCTGCCGTCCATCGTCATGCTGGTCGGCGCCAGCATCGTGCTCGGCAGCTACTGGCCGATCATGGGCCTGATCGTGGCTGCGGGCTCGCTGATCTATATCGGTGTCACCGTGGCGCTTTCCATGGGCTTCGTGTCGCCGGCGGCAAGGCTTGCCAATGCCTGGGACACCAAGCTTGGTGGCGCACTGGCGGATGCCATCAGCTGCAATTCGGTGGTCAAGGCCTTCGGGGCCGAGAGCCGCGAAGAGACGCGACTGGGCCAGGTGCTGGCCAGATGGGACAGCCGCACGCGGCGGACATGGAAGCGCGGCACATTGAGCGGCACGATCCAGGGCTTCATGATGGTTTCCATGCAGGCAGGTATTTTGGGAACGGGCCTGGTCATGTGGCAGCGGGGGCTGGCGACGCCTGGCGACATCACCTTCGTGCTGGCCATGTTCTTCGTTCTGCAAGGCTATCTGCGCAATGTCGGCCAGGACATCCGCAATCTGCAGCGTGCCGTCAACGACATGGAAGAACTGGTGCTGCTCGACAAGATGCCGCTAGGCATCGAGGACAAGCCGAACGCCAAGCCTATCAAGATTGGCGAGGGCGAGATCGTCTTCGATCGCGTCACCTTCCAATATGGCGCTCATCCCACCCCGCTTTATGAGGACTTTTCGGTCACCATCAAGCCGGGTGAGCGCGTGGGCCTGGTGGGGCATTCGGGCTCTGGCAAGACCACCTTCGTCAAGCTCATCCAGCGCCTCTATGACGTGAATTCGGGCGCGATCCGCATTGACGGGCAGGATATCGCAGGGGTTAGGCAATCCAGCCTGCGCGGCCAGATCGCCATCGTGCAGCAGGAGCCCATTCTGTTCCACCGGACGCTGGCGGAAAACATTGCCTATAGCAGGCCGAACGCCTCGCGCCGCGAGATCGAGCACGCAGCCAAACAGGCGAGCGCCCACGATTTCATCATGGACCTTCCCAAGGGCTATGAGACACTGGTGGGGGAACGCGGCGTCAAGCTCTCGGGCGGCGAGCGGCAGCGTGTCGCCATTGCCCGTGCCTTCCTGGCTGATGCGCCGGTGCTGATCCTGGACGAAGCCACATCGAGCCTCGACAGTGAGAGCGAAGTACAGATCCAGCAGGCCATGGAACGCCTGATGAGCGGCCGCACGACGCTTGTCATCGCACACCGGCTATCCACGGTGCGAGCGCTGGACCGGCTGCTGGTCTTCGACAAGGGAAATATCGTTGAAGAAGGCGACCACCAGGCGCTGATCCGGCTTAACAACGGTATCTATCGCCGGCTGTTCGAACGGCAGGCGCTGGAGCTGACCAAGGGTCTAGTGGCGTGAACCGAAACACTACAGCGCCGCGCGCCTTTTTAGACGCTCGGCGTTGTAGCACTTTGCATTGCTGCACAATTTTATCCTTAAATCGATTCCGATTTCAGGAATTATGCAGCAGCGCCGATGCTACCCATTACGTCCTTCGATAGAGGAAATAACGCCCTTCCTTGATGCCATCGGGCAGCGGCAGCGCGACCAGCTCGGGATGCTCCAGCGGCAGCCCGCTGACGGCGACGCCGTTATGGGCAAGCACGCCGGCCATCAGTTGCGGCAACCAGGTCAGCGTCACCGCGTCGATCTCGTCATGGCCGGTGCCGATATCGGCATGGGCAAGGGCCGCGCCGATGCCGACGAAGGCCTGGCCGGACTCGCGGATATTGCCGGTCACCATGTCTTCCGCCGCTGGTGTCGAGGCCGAATAGGAACGGACTTCCCAATCGAAAGCGACGATGCGCCGCCCGGGAAAGTTCTCGCGCAGGTGATCATAGGTGCGGCCGTTGCCGAGGCCGAACTCCAGCACCGGGCCTGGCGTTTCCCCCACCAGGTCGATGATCGAGTTCAAAATGTCGCGTTGGGCCGTCAACCGGCGTATGAAGCTGTCGAGGCGGCTCATCTAATCTATATCCGTCATGAAATCGTCGGCGGTCCTGGAGCAATTCCAGAAAAACTGCGAGGGCGGTTTTGCGTTCGGAATTGCATAAAAACAAAAAGTTAGAGCGTTTCCGTGCATCCTGGAAACCAGGAAAGGCTCTAACACATGAAACCTCGCCAAGTCGATTGCCGTAAATGGGAATTGGCGTTGCAGTGGCAACATGGGTCTGTGCTAAGCTCGATGACATGAAAACCGTGACCGAAGAAGATTTCTTTGCCGAAGTGCCGCTCTTCAGCGAATTCGAGGGCGTGACCGACGCCGCCAACTACCGGCCGCTGCCGGACGGATGGGTGCTGGCGCTTGCCGACATCGTCGGCTCGACGCAGGCGATCGGCGCCGGGCGTTACAAGGACGTCAACATGGCGGGCGCCAGCGTCATTTCAGCGGTGTTGAATGCCGTCGGCAAGGGCGACTATCCCTTCGTCTTCGGCGGCGACGGCGCGCTGATCGCGCTTCCGGGTTCGCTGGAGGCGGCGGCACGCGATGCTCTTGCCGCCGCACAGGTCTGGGTCGAGGAAGATCTGAACCTGGTGCTGCGCATCGCCATTGTACCGGTCGCCGACACCCGCGCCGAGGGCCTCGACGTCCGCGTCGCACGTTACTCCGCAAGCCCTTATGTCACCTATGCGATGTTCTGGGGCGGCGGCACCAGCTGGGCCGAAAGACAGATGAAGCTCGGCCGTTACGGCATTGCCCGCGCGCCCGCGGGAACCCGCCCGGATCTCACCGGTCTATCCTGCCGCTGGAGCCCGATCGATGCTAGAAACGGCGAGATCGTCTCGATTATCGCCGTGCCCGGCGAAGGCCGGCCAGGCCGGGAATTTCAAGAACTCGTCAGCGGCATCGTCGCCATCACCACCGAGCAGAACCGGGACAGCCATCCGGTACCGGCCGATGGTCCTAACCTTGCCTTCTCGCTGCATGGCATCAATCGCGAGGCCAAGGCCACCGCGCCGCCGCGCCGGCGGTTGTGGCAGAAGCTCTTCATCTTCCTGCAGCTCGCCATCACGGTCGCGTGCTACAGGCTCGGCATTCCGCTCGGCCGCTTCGATGCCCGCCGCTACAAGCGCGACGTCGCCGACAATTCCGATTTCCGCAAGTTCGACGACGGGCTGAAGATGACGATCGACGTCGACGCCGAACACCTGAAGCGCATCGAAACTTTGCTGCAACAGGCCCAAGCCAAGGGTGTGGCCCGCTACGGCCTGCATCGGCAATCCTCAGCGCTGATGACCTGCTTCGTGCCGACGCCGATCGCGCGCGATCACATCCATTTCATCGATGGCGCCGCCGGCGGTTATGCGGTGGCCGCCAGCCAGATCACCGGCAAGTCGCTTTCGGCTGTTTCCGTCACGCCTTGATGACGTGATCGGCCGAGAGGCCTAGCCGGTTGAAGACGTTGCGCGTGTCGACAATCAGCGAGGCGTTTTTTGCGAGCGCCGAATAATCCACCTTGTCGTGGTCAGTCGCGACCAGCACTGCATCGTAGCCGGCGATGGTCTCCGGCGTCAGAGCCACCGATTTGCGGCCCTTCAGCGCCTGATATTCGCGCGTCGGCGGAATCTCGGCGACGAAGGGATCGTGATAATCCGCCCGTCCGCCACGCTCCTCGATGATCTCGATCAGGCGCAGCGACGGGCTCTCTCTTATATCAGCGACGTTCTTCTTGTAGGCGAGCCCGAGCACTAGCACCCTGCTGCGGCTCAGCGCCTTGCCAGCGCGGATGTCGAGCGCCTCGGCAAGCTTGCCGACGACATGACGCGGCATTGCCGAATTGATCTCGCCGGCAAGTTCGATGAAGCGGGTCGGCAGCTCGTATTCGCGCGATTTCCAGGTGAGGTAGAAGGGATCGATCGGTATGCAATGGCCGCCGAGACCCGGGCCCGGATAGAAGGGCATGTAGCCGAAGGGCTTGGTCTTGGCCGCATCGATGACCTCCCAGACGTCGATGCCCATCGCCGCATAGACGGTCTTCAGCTCGTTGACGAGGGCGATGTTGACCGAGCGGAAGATGTTTTCGGTGAGCTTCACGGCCTCTGCCGTCGCATTCGAGGAGACCGGAACGACGGACGATACCGCCGCGCCATAAAAGGCCTTCATCAGCGCCAGCGCCTCGGCGCCGTCGCCGGCGACGACCTTCGGGATCGTCGCGGTATGATAATGCTGGTTGCCGGGATCCTCGCGCTCCGGGGAGAAGCCGACGAAGAAGTCCGAGCCGGATTTCAGCCCGGTGCCTTCGAGAATGACCTTCACCACGTCATCGGTCGTGCCGGGATAGGTGGTCGATTCCAGCACGACGAGCTGACCGGGGCGCAGGTGCGCGGCGATCGAGCGCGACGTCGCCTCGACGAAGGAAAGATCGGGATCGCGATGCTTGGTGAGCGGCGTCGGCACGCAGATGATGATGACGTCACACTCGTCGAGGCCGGCGAAATCGGTCGTCGCCTTGAAACGTCCCGCATCGATCTCGGTGGAAAGTGCTTCGTCGCTCACCGCGTCGATATAGGAGCGGCGGGCATCGAGGGCCACCATTTTCCCCGGGTCGATGTCGAAGCCCGTGACCGCAAAGCCGCTGCGCGCCACCGCCATCGCCAGAGGCAGGCCGACATAGCCGAGGCCGATGATGCCGGCACGCGCCGCGCGGGTTTCGATCTTCTGCAAAAGCGTATCGAAGGGGGAGATAACCAAGGCGGGATCTTTCAAACGGGGAAGAGAAGGCTGATCTAATGCATGATCCTGGCAAATTAAACCCGGGCTCCGTCTCTGACCTGACGAGGGGAGCAGAAAACACGGCCGCGACCCCTTGCGATGCTTATCGGATGCGGCTGACCCGGTGTGGCCGAAATGACTCGGTGACGGCCCTTGTGCAACTTGAGCGCACAAAAAAATGCGCATCCCATTGTTTCGCATTTGCAGCATCCCTATTTTGACTTTTGATAATGAACCACCTGGAAAGGACTACCCGTCCTATCCCGCTATTGGGAACTGAGGGCGCCGCTGCCGGGTTTTGGGCAGATCGTTGACACAATAATACCGCTCGTACATCCTGATTTCCTTGTGACCTGCGCATGAAAAATGTGCCGGCCGAGGGACTTTTGGCTCTTGGGGATGGCGTGCCTTATGAGGATCATACCGAGAATGAGCACGATCGAATCCAGCGTGTCCTCCATCCTGTTGGACCGGGTCGCTGAATGGCTGACGAACTCTTCGCTGGCCGGAGACGAGCTTGAAAATATCGTCCGTGGTTTCTGCGAAAGGCTCACGGCTGCAGGCCTGCCGCTTGCGCGCGTGCATCTTTCCTTTTCGATGTTGCATCCGCTTTACGATGCGCTCAGCTTCACCTGGCGGCGCGCCAGCGGCGTCACCATCGAAGGCTTCCGCATGCCCGCCGGGCAAAAGCCGGACCGCTTCCTGCAGAGCCCCTATTATTACCTGCTCGACAACAATCTGCAGCACATCCGCCGCCGGCTGCTGCAGGATGGGCCGAACGAATTTCCCATTTTCGAGGACCTGCGTAAGGACAGCATCACCGATTACCTCGCCTTCGTGCAGCCCTTCGGCGACGGCTCGGTGCAGGGCATGATGGGTTCCTGGTCGACGGACCATAACACCGGCTTTTCCGACGACATGATCGATGCGCTGCTCAGGATGCAGAACCATCTGGCGGTCGCCGCCAAGATGGCGGTGCTCGGCAAGCTCGCCAACAACATGCTGACCACCTATCTCGGCGGCGACGCCGGCAAGCGGGTGCTGAACGGCCAGATCCGCCGCGGCGACGGTGAGACGATCCGCGCAGCCCTCGTCATGGGCGACATGCGCGAATCCACCATGTATGCCGAAAAGGAAGGCCGGCAGGCCTATATCGACACGCTGAACCAGTTCTTCGATGCGATCGCCGCCCCATTCAACCGCAATGGCGGCGAGATCCTGAGTTTCCTCGGCGACGGCTTCCTCGCCGTCTATCCTTGCGGGCGCCACAAGGACCCATCGAAGATTGCCTGCGAGGCAGCGCTTTCGGCTGTCCACCAGGCGCAGGCGCGGGTCGCCGAGCTCAACAGGGACCGCGAGCAGAAAGGCCTATCCAGGGTCGGCTACGGCATCGGCCTGCATGTCGGCAATGTCATGTTTGGCAATGTCGGGCTCAAGGACCGCCTGACCTTCTCCGCCTTCGGCTCGGCGGTCAACGAGGTCCAGCGTCTGCAGATCCTGACCAAGAAATACGGCCGCGAGGTCGTCGCCAGCCAGGCCTTCGCCGGTTATTGCGGCGGCGAATGGACGACGCTCGGCGAGGAGAAGCTGCGCGGCATCCGCCAGAAGGTGACGGTGCTGCAACCGCGCGCGCCGGCGCCTGCAATCAATGTCGACGAGAGCTTCCGCGAGGCCGTGCAGAACGGACTTTCCGAAGCCGAGCAGGTCATTCTCCTGCATCGCGACGCCAAGAAACAGGTCACGCGCACCAGCATGGAGAAATTCATCCAGTAACAGCTTACAACCCGTCTCATAATCTGCGCGTCTCGCCTGGGGAACTTCGGCGGGACATGCTGGTTTTTCTATGATTGTCATCAGCTAGACACCCCGTTTGCGGTACGATAGTGTGCCTTAACGGGAACATAGAAGACTGGGGAATTTCATTGGTATGGCGTCTGCAGCCGATCTGTTGCGTATTGAAAATCTCGACGTCTCCTTCTCGGTTTTCGGTGACCGGTTACGCGTCGTAAAAGAAGCCAATCTTCGCATCCTTCCGGGCAAAGTCACCGCTCTCGTCGGTGAATCCGGCTCCGGAAAATCGGTGATCAGCCAGTCGGTCATGGGCATCCTGCCCAATCCGGCCAAGGCTACCGGCCGCATCCTCTTCACAGATCCGCTCGACGGCAGCACGACCGACATCCTGTCCTTTCCGCGCGACAGCGAGGAAATGCGCGACCTGCGCGGCCGGCGCATGGCGACGATCTTCCAGGAGCCGATGACCTCGCTCTCGCCGCTGCATACGATCGGCAATCAGATCAGCGAAGTGCTCCTGATCCACACCGAAACCGACAAGCAAGAAGCGCGCGAAAAGACCGAGGAGATGCTCGGCCTGGTCGGGTTTTCGAACCCGCATCGAACCTACGACATGTATCCGTTCGAACTGTCCGGCGGCATGCGCCAGCGCGCGATGATCGCCATGGCGCTGATCTGCAAGCCGGCCCTTCTGATCGCCGACGAGCCGACGACGGCGCTCGACGTGACGATCCAGGCGCAGATCCTCGAATTGCTCCGCGAGTTGCAGGCCAAGCTGGGCATGGCGATGCTGCTCATCACCCACGATCTCGGCATCGTCGCCAACATGGCCGACGAGGTGGTCGTCATCTATCACGGCGAGATCATGGAGGCCGGGCCGGTCGAGGATATCTTCCGCAATCCGCAGCATCCCTATCTCAAGGGGCTGATGGCCGCTGTTCCGCATTTCGACATGAAACCCGGCGAGCGGCTGAAAGCGCTGCGCGATGTGAAGGTCAATCTCGAAGCCCTTGTCGGCATGAAGAAGCCGCGCCAGGCAGAGGCGCCGGGTATCCTGCTTTCCGTCGCCAATCTCTCGAAGACCTACAAGACGCGCAAGCGCAGTTTCTTCGGCAAGCACGAAGCCACCGTCCTGCGCGCCGTCGACGACGTCAGCTTCGACATCCGCCGCGGCGAATGTCTTGGCCTGGTCGGGGAATCCGGCTGCGGCAAGACGACGCTCAGCAAGATCCTGATGCGCGCCATCACGCCGGACAGCGGCGCCGTGGTGTTCAACGACGGCAAGGAGGTCGTCGACGTCCTCTCGGTCAAAGGCTCCGAACTGCAGGACATGCGGACCAAGATCCAGATGGTGTTCCAGGATCCGGTCTCCTCGCTCTCGCCGCGCATGACGGTGCGCAACATCCTGAGCGAACCGCTCGAGATCCATGACCGCGGCGACAGTGACGAGCGCAAGCGTAAGGTCGAGGGGCTGATGGCGGCAATCGGTCTCGACAAACGTTATCTTAGCCGTTACCCGCACAGTTTTTCGGGCGGCCAGCGCCAGCGCATCGGAATCGCGCGGGCACTCGCGCTCGGTCCAAAGCTCGTCATCCTCGACGAGCCGGTCTCGGCCCTCGACGTCTCCGTGCAGGCGCAGATCCTCAACCTGTTGAAGGACCTGCAGAAGGAGCTGGGGCTGACCTATCTCTTCATTTCGCATAATCTCGCCGTCGTCGATTACATGGCCGACCGCATTGCGGTGATGTGTAAGGGCCGCATCGTCGAAATCGCGCCGCGCGAGATCATCCTGCGTGATCCGGTGCACCCCTATACGAAATCGCTGCTTGCCGCCGTCCCCTTCCCCGATCTCGACCGACCGCTCGATTTCAAGGCGCTCAGGGAGAACGGCGCCGCCGACAAGCAGAACTGGGGCGTGACCTTCACCGCCGAGCATGACGACGCTTCCGAACTTGCCTATGCCGACCTCGGCGACGGCCATCTGGTGCGCGCCCGCAAGGGCGCCGATGCCAAGGAGTTGCGTTGATGGTGACGCGTCGCACATTCCTGGGCGGCCTCGTCGGTGCGGCGATCGCGCCCGCGGTGTTGAGGGCACAACAAGCCGCCGAACCCGAATTTCTCAAGGAGCGGCTGACATCAGGCAGCCTGCCGCCGATGGCCGAGCGCATTCCGCTGCGCCCACGCATCGTCAATCTGAAGGAGATGGGGCTCGAACCCGGTGCCTACGGCGGCACGGTGCGCACCATCATCGGCAGCCAGCGCGACATCCGCTTCATGACGATCTACGGCTATGCCCGCCTGGTCGGCTACAACAAGCACCTGCAATTTCAGCCGGACATCCTGGCCGGTTTCCAGTCCGAAGACGACACGGTCTTCACCTTCACGCTGCGCGAGGGCCATAAATGGTCCGACGGCCAGCCGTTCACGGCCGACGATTTCCGCTACTGGTGGGAAGACGTCATCCTGAACGACAAGCTGACGCCCGGCGGCGGCGCGCTGGAGCTTCGTCCGCACGGCAGCCTGCCGCGCTTCGAGATACTCGATCCGCTGACCGTGCGCTACACCTGGGAAAAACCCAACCCGATGTTCCTGCCGACATTGGCAGGCCCGCAGCCGCTCGTCATCTTCGGCCCTGGTCATTATCTCAAGCAGTTCCACAAGAAGTTCCAGCCGGACCAGGCGAAGATGGACGAGCTGATGAAGACCTACCGCGTCAAGAAATGGCAGGATCTGCACATCAAGATGGCGCGTTCCTATCGTCCGGAAAATCCGAACCTGCCGACGCTCGATCCCTGGCGCAATACGACGCCGCTGCCGTCCGAGCAGTTCGTCTTCGAGCGCAACCCGTTCTTCCACCGCATCGACGAGACCGGCCGGCAGCTTCCCTATCTCGACCGTTTCATCCTCAACGTCTCCTCCTCGTCGATCATCGCCGCCAAGGCGGGTGCAGGCGAAGCCGACCTGCAGGTAACCGGCATCGATTTCAACGACTACACCTTCCTGAAGGAGGCCGAGAAGCGCTTCCCGGTGAAGGTCAATCTCTGGAAGCTCGCGCGCGGTTCGCGCATCACGCTGCTGCCGAACCTCAACTGTGCCGATGAGGTGTGGCGCGGCCTCTTCCGCGATGTGCGCCTGCGCCGCGCTTTGTCGCTGGCGATCGACCGGCACGAGGTCAACATGGTGGCCTTCTACGGCCTCGGCACGCCAAGCGCCGATACCGTCCTGCCCGACAGCCCGCTCTTCAAGCAGGAATATGCCGACGCCTTCGTGAAGTTCGATCCCGACGAGGCCAACCGCCTGCTTGACGAGCTCGGCTTGACCAAGCGCGACGACGACGGCATCCGGCTGCTGCCCGACGGGCGGCGCGCCGAGATCACCGTCGAGACCGCCGGCGAGAGCAATCTCGACACCGATGTGCTGGAGCTGGTGCACGACCACTGGGCCAATATCGGCCTTGCACTTTATACCCGCACCTCGCAGCGCGACGTCTTCCGCAACCGCGCGATGAGCGGTTCGATCATGATGTCGATCTGGTACGGCCTCGACAATGGCGTGCCGACGGCCGACATGTCGCCCGCAGGCCTTGCGCCAACACTCGACGATCAGCTGCAATGGCCGCTCTGGGGCATGCATTACCTCTCCGCGGGCCAGGAGGGCGTCGCACCGGATCTGCCTGAGGCTGCGGAACTGGTCGACCTGCTTAGCCAATGGGGTTCGACGGCGAAATTCGAGGAGCGCCAGGTGATCTGGCACAAGATGCTGTCGCTCTATACGCAGCAGGTATTTTCGATCGGCCTGATCAACAGCACGCTGCAGCCGGTTCTTCGCGCCGCCAAACTGCAGAACCTGCCGGAGAAAGCGCTCTACGGCTTCGATCCCACCTCCTATCTCGGCGTCTATATGCCGGATGCATTCTGGTATAAGGAGGCCTGAGGCCGTGCTCAGATATATTCTCTGGCGCATCGCCGCCATGGTGCCGACGCTCTTCGTCATTTCGGCGCTGGTCTTCACCATCATCGAGCTGCCGCCCGGCGACTTCTTCGAGAGCCAGATCGCCGAGCTGCGTGCCTCCGGTGAGACGGCCAACCTTCAGGAAATCGAGGAGATGCGCCAGCAATACGGCTTCGACAAGCCGGAGATCGTGCGCTATTTTTACTGGGTCGGCGGCATGCTGCACGGTGACTTCGGGTACTCCTTCGAATATCAGCTGCCGGTCTCCGACGTGGTCGGCGACCGCCTCTGGCTGACGATGCTCGTCTCCTTCACGACGATCCTGCTCACCTGGCTGATCGCATTTCCGATCGGCATCTATTCGGCCACGCACCAATACAGCTGGGGTGACTACGGGCTGACGTTCCTCGGCCTGATGGGCATCGCCATTCCGAATTTCATGCTGGCTCTGATCCTGATGTATTTCGCCAATATCTGGTTCGGCATCTCGATCGGGCACCTGATGGACCAGCAATATATCTCGGCGCCGATGAGCTGGGAGAAGGCACGATCGATCCTCTCTCACCTCTGGATCCCGGTCATCATCGTCGGCACGGCAGGCACGGCCGGCATGATCCGGCGGCTGCGCGCCAACCTGCTTGACGAGATGCAGAAGCAATATGTCGTCACCGCGCGCGCCAAGGGCCTGCCGCCCCTCAAGGCGCTGCTAAAATACCCGCTGCGCATGGCGCTCAACTTCTTCGTCGCCGATATCGGCTCGATCCTTCCGTCGATCATCTCGGGCGCCGAGATCGTCGCGATCGTGCTGTCGCTGGAGACGACGGGGCCGATGCTCATCAAGGCACTTCAGAGCCAGGACATGTATCTCGCCGGCTCCTTCCTGATGTTCCTGGCCTTCCTCAATGTCATCGGCGTGCTGATCTCAGACATCGCACTCGGCTTCCTTGATCCCCGCATCCGTCTGCAAGGCAGGAGCACCAAATAATGTCGCCCCTTCCCGCACCCGGCGCGCCGCTTGCGCATTACGTCTCGACCGCTCCTTTCGATCCGCACGCGACCGAAAGCATGACGGCAGCGCAATCGCGCATCCATCTCGCCTCGCAAAAGCAGCTGATGTGGTGGAAGTTCAAGCAGCACAGGCTGGCCTTGATCTCCGGCATCTTTCTCGCCGCCGTCTACCTGATGATCCTGATCGTCGAGTTCCTGGCGCCCTACGGCCTGCACACGCGCAATGTCGATTTCATTCATGCACCGCCGCAGCGCGTCCACTTCTTCGACAAGGGCAGCTTCGTCGGTCCCTTCGTCTACGGCCGGAGCATGACGCTCGATATCGACACGCTGCACCGGGTCTATACCGACAAGAAGAATGACGTGCAGCCGATTCGTTTCTTCTGCCGCGGCGATGGCTATAAATTCTGGGGCTTTGTCGCCTCGAACTATCATCTTGTCTGCCCGGCGATCGGCGGGCAGATGTTCCTGCTCGGCACCGACCGGCTCGGCCGCGACGTGCTGTCGCGCATCCTTTACGGCGCGCGGATATCGCTGACGATCGGTCTGATTGGCATTTCGATCAGCTTCGTGCTCGGCATCATCATCGGCGGCCTTGCCGGTTATCGCGGCGGCATTTTCGATCTCATCGTCCAGCGCCTGATCGAAGTGCTGCAATCGCTGCCGAGCCTGCCGCTCTGGATGGCGCTGGCAGCCATCATGCCGGTGACGTGGAGCCCGATCGTCATCTATTTCGGCATCACCGTCATCCTCGGCATCATCGACTGGACGGGGCTGGCGCGTGCCGTGCGCTCCAAACTCCTGGCGCTGCGCGAGGAGGATTATGTCCAGGCCGCACAGCTGATGGGCGCCAGCACGCCGCGCATCATCGGCCGACATCTGGTGCCGGGCTTCATGTCGCATCTCATCGCTTCGGCGACGATTTCCATCCCCGGCATGATCCTTGGAGAGACCGCGCTCTCCTTCCTAGGTCTCGGCCTTCGTCCGCCGATCACCAGCTGGGGCATTCTGCTGACCGAGGCAAAAAGCGTCAGCGTCATCGCCTTCTATCCATGGCTGCTCTATCCGATCATTCCTGTTGTTCTTGTCATTTTGGCGTTCAACTTTCTGGGAGACGGCTTGCGTGATGCGGCAGATCCCTACAAATAGCAGGAAAAGCGGCGGTACGTCACGGCACCGCCCCCTCCTCTTGGCCTCCCGACGGTGGGGGCACTAAGTATGTCGCTCACCCCAGAAGGGATGCCCATGTCCAGACGTCTCGAAGATGCGCGCATCCTCATGTACAGCCACGACACCTTCGGTCTCGGCCATCTGCGCCGCTGTCGCGCCATCGCCCATGCGCTGGTGGAGGATTATCGCGGCCTCAACATTCTGATCATTTCGGGTGCCACGATCGCCGGCGCCTTCGACTACCGCGCCCGCGTCGACTTCGTGAAGATCCCGAGCGTCATCAAGCTGCGCAACGGCGAATATACGTCGCTTGCCAGCCATATCGACCTGCACGAGACGCTGAAGATGCGCGAATCGAGCATTCGCCACACGGCCGAGACCTTCCAGCCAGATATCTTCATCGTCGACAAGGAACCGATGGGGCTGAAGGGCGAGGTCGAGGATACTCTGGCCTATCTCAAGGCCCGCGGTACCGTCCTGGTGCTGGGGCTTCGCGAGATCATGGACGCGCCGCATCTGCTCGAGGCCGAGTGGAAGAAGAACAGCATCATGCAGAAGATCGACCAATATTACGACAGCGTCTGGGTCTATGGTCCGCCGGATTTCTACGATCCGCTGATCGGCCTCGACGTGCCGGCCAGCCTGCGCCGGAAGATGGATTTCGTCGGCTTCCTGCAGCGCAGCGTCTCCAGGGGAAAGACCTCGATCAACGCCCGCAAGGATAATTACATCCTCGTCACGACTGGTGGTGGCGGCGACGGCTCCGATCTTGTCCACGACGTCATGAATGCCTACGAGGCCGACCCGACGCTGACGCAGAAGGCGCTCGTCGTGCTCGGCCCCTATATGCCGGCCGCCGAGCGGGCCAAGCTGGTGCAGAAGGGAGAAGCGATCCCCTATATCGAGGTCATCGAGTTCGACAACCACATGGAAGAGCTGATCGACAGCGCCACCGGCGTCGTCGCCATGGGCGGCTACAATACCTATTGCGAGATCCTCTCCTTCGACAAGCCGGCCCTCATCGTGCCGCGCGTCAAGCCACGCGAGGAACAGCTGCTGCGCGCCCAGCGGGCAAGCGAGCTCGGCCTCGTCGACATGCTGCTTCCGGATCAGTCGGTCGATCCGACTATCATGGCCGAAGCGTTGAAGCGCCTGCCCTTCCGCCAGCCGCCGTCGAAAAGCGGCGGCAATATGCGTCTCGAAGGGCTGGACCATATCTCGCAGACCGTCGGCCGGTGGATCGACGGCCGCGGCAGCCACCTTTCCCTCGTCGGCGCGGAATAGGGCACAGCCTTGCCGCAACGCCGCAAGATCCTCGTTGTGCTGAAGGGCTATCCCCGCCTTTCGGAAACCTTCATCGCCCAGGAGCTGCTCGGCCTCGAAAAGGCCGGCTTCGACCTCACGCTGATTTCGATGCGCCGGCCGACCGACAAGAAGCGCCATCCCGTGCATGACGAGATCCGGGCGCGTGTCGTCTATCTGCCGGAATATCTACACGAAGAGCCAATCCGCGTGCTGAAAGGCCTGGCCGCCGGTTTCTCCAAACCCGGCTTTAAGACGCTGATGAAACGCTTCCTCGCCGACCTCAAGCGCGACCTCTCCCGCAACCGTTTCCGCCGTCTCGGCCAGGCACTGGTGCTGGGGCGTGAATGGCCGGATGAGGGCGAATGGCTGCATGCCCATTTCATCCACACGCCCGCCTCGGTGACGGAATATGCGAGCATCCTCACGGACACCCCCTGGACCTGCTCGGCGCACGCCAAGGACATTTGGACGTCGCCCGACTGGGAGCTGAATGAGAAACTCGGCAGCGCCCGCTGGACCGTCACCTGCACCAGGACGGGCTATGAACACATGCGGACGCTGACATCACGCAAAGAGACCGTGCACCTGAGTTACCACGGTCTCGATCTTGCCCGTTTCGGCCATTTTGCCGGCGAGCGCTCGGACCGGACCGGGAGCGATCCCGACGATCCGGCCTTCATCCTCAGCGTCGGCCGCGCCGTCGAGAAAAAGGGTTACGACGTGCTGCTGCGGGCGCTGGCACTGCTACCTGCCGACCTTAACTGGCGCATGGACCATATCGGCGGCGGCGAGGAGCTTGGGAAACTGAAGGCGCTGGCCACGGAACTCGGCATTTCCCCTCGCATCGTCTGGAAGGGCGCCATGGCACAGGAAGACGTGCTCGATCATTACCGCCGCGCCGACCTCTTCGCACTTGCCTGCCGCATCGCCGCCAACGGCGACCGCGACGGCCTGCCGAACGTCCTGGTCGAGGCATCGAGCCAGCGGCTCGTCTGCCTCTCGACCGAAGTATCCGGCGTGCCGGAGCTCCTGAAGAACGGTGAAAACGGCCTCGTCGTGCCGCCGGAGGACCCGGCGCTGCTGGCCAGAGCGCTGGAGGCGGCAATCCGCGACCCAGCACTGCGCAAGCGTCTCGGCGACGCAGCCGAAAACCAGGTGCGCGAACATTTCGACTATCACTCCAGCATCAGACAGCTCACCGGCCTGTTCGAGGCCGAATGGCAGAAGGCGTCATGACGGCACCGCGCATTTTCTTCTACGTCCAGCACCTGCTCGGCATCGGCCACATAGCCCGCGCCAGCCGCATCGCCAATGCACTGGTGAAGGACGGTTTTGACGTGACTGTCGTGACCGGCGGCCTGCCTGTGCCGGGCTTTCCGGGCGAGGGTATAAAGACCGTAGCTTTGCCGGCGGTCGTTGCCAGCAATGCCGGTTTTTCCGGCCTCGCCGATGCCGATGGTCGGCCAGCGGGCGGGGATTTCCTCAATGCCCGCCGCGCGCTGCTTCTCGATGCCTTCCATGCCGCGAGGCCCGATGTCGTCATCATCGAAGCCTTCCCCTTCGGACGGCGACAGATGCGCTTCGAACTACTACCCTTGCTCGAGGCGATCGAAAAGGCCGAACCTCGGCCGAAACTCCTAAGCTCGGTGCGCGACATCCTGCAGGAAAACCGCAAGGCAGGCCGCGACGCGGAGACCGCCAAGCTGGTCAAGGATCATTTCGATGCCGTGCTCGTCCACGGCGATCCCGATTTCATCAGGCTCGAGGACACCTTCCCGCTGACATCCGAGATCGCCGACAGGCTGTGTTATACCGGCCTCGTCGCACCACCGCCGGCGCCGGAACCGACCGAGACATTCGACATCATCGCATCGGCTGGCGGCGGCGCGGTCGGTGCTGCGCTGATCGGCGCGGCCAAAGAGGCAGCAGCGCTGCTACCCGCCGATCTTCGGTGGCTGCTGGTCGCCGGCCCCAACCTGCCGGAGGCCGATTTCGCCGCGCTGTCTGGAGACGCAGCCCCGAATGTGACGCTGGTGCGCTTCCGAAAGGATTTTCCCTCGCTGCTGCGCCGCGCCAAGGTGTCGATCTCGCAGGCAGGCTACAACACCGTCGGCGATCTCCTGCGCACCAAGTGCCGGGCGATCCTCATCCCCTTCGTCGCCGGCGGCGAGACCGAGCAGTCGGTGCGCGCCGAACGGCTGCAGGCACTCGGCCTCGCCGATATTCTGCCGGAAGACGGGCTGACGTCGGGCCATGTGAAGGAGGCCGTCGAAAAGGCGCTGGCTGCCCCGCGACGAAGATCGGTCTTGCTCGATCTCGAGGGGGCGACGAAAACCGCCCTCCTCATTCGCTCCATGATTGGCCCCTGCGCGAAAAACCTCTGAGGCTTTCCTGGCTCTAGCCACTTTGAGGATTTGGTTGCCAAGCTTTGTCGAAACAATCTGGCACTTCCACAGCACTGCCCGTGCAAGCGGTAAGCTGGCAATTTGGTCGTTGCAAATAAATTGCATGACCCTAAAATGATCCAAGGGAAGACGTCGCACCGTCAGGCGGGAGAATGTTTGCAGGGCACGACCCCCTCCTTGTCGCGCTTTCGGTGGTAATCGCCATCCTGGGGGGATATACAGGATTCGGGCTTACAGCCCGCGTGCGGGGCACCGGCAGTGCCGACCGCAGGTTGTTGCTTGCCTGTGCGGCCTTCTTCCTTGCGGTCGGTGTTTGGACCATGCATTTCGTCGCGATGTTGGCAGCGCCAATCCCGCTCGATGCCACCTATCTTGTCCTGCCAACGGTCGTTTCGTTTCTTATCTGCGCCCTTGTCATGGGGGTTTCGCTATTCTTTGTTTCGCTCGGCGAGCCTTCGAATGCGCGGGTGGGCCTCTCGGCATTGCTACTCGGCTTGGGCATCGCACTGATGCACTATGTCGGCATCCATGGTCTTGCCGGTCCCTTCCATATCGAGCATCAGCATGCATTGGTTGCGGCGTCCGTCTTGATCGCCGTGGGCGCGGCCTATGGCGGTCTCCGTATCTTTCTCGCCAGGCATGACGGCATGCGGCTCGCACTAAGCGCCACGGCGTTCGGAGTGGCGGTGTCCGGCATGCATTTTACAGCTATGTATGGAATGCGCTTCGTTCCGGGAAGTCCCGCCCACCATGCGGCGACCGGACTGGCTGTCTCCCGCGAGGCTTTAGCCCTGATAGTATCGCCCTTGTGCTTTCTGATTATCTTCGGCTTCCTGCTCCTCCTCCTACCCGAGCCGTGGGCCCGCGCGCTGAATTCAGGGCCCGCCAGCCAACCCGATACCATGGATGGCGAGGCGTCAGCGCTTGACCTGAACAGCTTGGGTTTCGTCGAGACTAAGACACAATTGGCGCAGCGCCCTGGGGCACAGCCGGGTAGCGCCACTGTGACGCGGGTGCCTGTCGAGGGCGCCGATGGAACCCGTTTCCTCGAAGCCACCCAGATCCGCAGCGTTAAGGCAAATGCCCACTATACGCTGGTTCACGATGGGAGCCGAGAGCGGATGTGTCCATGGGCGATCTCGCAAGCAGAGGCGCGACTCGATCCTTCCACTTTTATGCGCGTCCACCGTAGCCATATAGTATCCATTCCCCTCGTCTCGTTGATCCGCAAGGAAGGCAATGGCGCTGTCGTCGAGCTAGACGGGGAGGTGCCCCATCTGGTTCCGGTGAGCCGCGTCAAAATTGCCGAGCTGAGGGCGCGTCTGGGGTTAGTCAGGCGCGACGATATCTGATTGCAGCACGGTCCACGGACGCAGTTGGTGCTCCGTGGACTTCATTCCGTGCGATTTCCAGCGCTTCGTGCTCTGGTTGGCTTGGCCATGTTGCCAGTAATTGGCTGTCGGTAACAGACTTGCCGCCGCAACCGTCTTGACGTTGAGCTCAAGAACCCCACCGTGAAGGATATGTAGAAGCAGTGAGCCGTAATTCTTCACGAGCCGCCCACTCGGGCTACGGTCGCGCGAAACGCTCGGGCATTAGAAGCAATCTCGTGACAGATCCTTCCCGCCCGAAGGACTGCATGCTGAATCTTGATTTGCTCGATGAGCGGCACGTGTTCATTGTCCGGGAAGCGATTGCCGAAGGTCGTATCGGCTTCGTCGTCCAGAGCATACATGCCAAGGATGATCCGGCCCGGATTCTATACGGCGAGTGCTTGCCTTACCTGACTGACAAAGACGGGATAGAACACGTCGACGCCGTGTTTGTCCCGGCACTGGAGGTTTTGGGAGAAGCGCCGGTCCTGGATCGGCATATGCTCAAGCTTGTCCTAGATGCACTTGAACTCAATTCTCTGTCGGTACTAGGATATTGTCTCTCAGGCGACAACGTTTGCGATCCGGCGAGTTGGGCTCATATTCGCAACCAGATTGCCGCTCGACCTAAATTGGCAGCGCGGCTCGTCCTCAAGTTTACCGGAATTCAGGCCTTTACCGATGCTGCGCTGGCGATAAATTCACTTTCAGAGGCACAAGACCTAGGGTGCCGGCTTGCGATCGACGACCACTGGTCGTGGACTGGAATCATCTCCGCATTGACTCGCAAACATCGGTATCTGGCCACATTATGCGAGAATGGAAATATCGTAGTGTGACGGAGTTGCCGAGGTAATCATCAGTCGGAAGCGGCTTGCAGCGGCCCAAATGTTTTGCGTAAAGGCCGTATCTTAATTCGAGCTAAAATGGCGAGCCTTTTCGAGGTACGGACTAGAGCCGCGGTTGCCATCGCCACCGTCTGAACCTTGCCCATACAGCGCTGATCGCCGCTTTTTTTTGCAAAACGTCATATTGAAAGCAAATGGCTGAGATGATCCCAAGTTCGAACAGTCTCGACAGTGACGAATGGCGCCGGGGAACTTGTGTGGCAAACCCGAAACATCTGTTATAAACGTCATGTTGTGGCGGATTTTTTTTAAAGAATCCGGAATTTTTCAAAATACATCCATCGCCAGATATGGCCATCATCATATGATGACAACCGATCGATCATCCTATTTATGATTTTAGGGCATCGAGGAACTTCCCAAAATCCAACCGATAACTCGGTGGGCGGTTCGGCTGCTACAAGGCAGTGCCCCTCGCCTTCGAGGCCGACGAAGCCGATCGGGACCTGGATCGATGCCGCAGGCCGTTGCTGCATGTGCGGTGAAACAACGGTTTCGACCGATCAAGAATATTGAGGCTATGCCTGGGATGCCGGGAAGAATTGAAGTCCCAGAACACCGCTCTTCGACCGAATGGCTAAAAGCAAGTGCGCACATCTTCGATGAAATTCCGGAAAGCAAGGGGCTGCGCGTTTTCACCGACCAAGGCGCCGCGGCGCATGTTGTTCGGCCACCCGGATCACAGGCGCTCAAGGCTCGGGAACATTTGGCGACGGTAATGCTCGCATCTTCGCCTGGAATAAGAGTGTCTTTCGACGACCACGTCGTGCACGAATACGACGGTGCCGCCGGGATGATATCCGTTACTCCTGCAAATAAAGAACGCAACGTGACATGGTCTTCCACTTGCGAGAAGGTAATCGTTACCGTGCCGCCTCAGCGCTTTCTGGAGCTAGCGGCCCATGAGTTCGGCGCGGGTCATACGGTACTCCAACCGCCCCCACTCGGCGCCATAGACCTTCAGGCGCTGCATCTCGCGGAAATGTTGAAGGCGGAACTGGCACGCGAACTTCCAAACAAGATCTACATCGAATCGCTGATCACCATCTTTAGCGTGCATATCGTCCGAAATTATACAGGTCTGGACAAGTTGCAGTCTGGCCGAAAGAGCGGGGGCGGCCTGTCGAATCGCAGTGCCGTGCGCGTTCGCGAGCTGCTGGAGTCAAGGTTTTCCCGCAAGATCACAGTGGCCGAGCTTGCGGCGGTCTCAGGCCTTTCTCCACGCCATTTCATCCAGGCCTTCACGAAGACCTTCGGCGAGCCTCCGCATAAATATGTTCTTCGACTGCGCCTCAATTTTGCTGAAAAACTCCTCGTCGAAAACGTACTGTCGATCGCCGAAATCGCCCATCTAAGCGGATTTTCAGACCAGAGCCATCTGACGGCGACCATGTCAAAACATAGAAATAGGACTCCCAGACAGGTAAGGCAGCAACGGTGAGGTCCAGTAGCTGCGACGTCTTGATCACGTGAACGAAGCAAGTTTGGCTCAACGCAAATATACTTATCCGCACCTGGTCGTTTCATTTTTATTGAAAGCCGACGCTGGTCGATGTCGCACTTTGTTGCGACGAGAGTGTCTGTTTTGAGCTTTTACGACGGAATGGCCGCACTTACTGCAAAGCGAGCTCGGACCGGATATTTCTAAAAAGAAACCGGAATTTCGCAAAATACGGGCACCACCGAATGTGGCTATTCTTGCGACAACACAATCATTCGGTGCGCTGTGGAGCTTTCTGACAATCAGTCGATACGGTGTATCGAGTCGTCCGTGGACATTCAGTTCCCGGAAACTGAGGTCTTTGTACCTAGTATCGAAGCGGCCTGGAGTGCGCTGCAGCGCCAATATGCCGGTCAGATAAGCGATGCGGAAATTGATTATTTCTTTGCTTGTTTTGTGCTTGGGCTGACCACACCGGCCTATACCAATCAGGACCCTTCCCTCCATTTCGACGTCTGCCGCGCTCTTGTGTCGATCAAGCTGCCCGCGTACCGGGCCGACGCCGCGCTGTATTCAGTGCCGGCCCCTACGCAGACGGGGGTAGAAAGCGCCTGCGAGCTGATAGAGAGCAAGGGGGTGAAGATGGGGCGTGCTCTGCAAGACGAAAGGTCCGATCCGGAAGTCTCTTCAACGGCCAAGGCGAGCTTCGTGGCATCGGCGCGTCTGGGCAACGAGGGAAATGTACATGTCTGAATGCATGAAGGGGCATGCTCAGCGCATGATCCGGTTCGGTGTCCCCAACAACCGCATCGCCGGTGAAAGCGGCGACCGGTCACGTCGGCGGCGGCTGATGGCACTCCTTCGCCTGGCCCATCGTGTTCTTGGCTTTCGGCGCAAGGGTCCGGGGCTTGGAACATTGGGCGCCGGCGGCAGCCTTAGTTCGGTCCTGACAGGTAGCCTGGCTCTCGTCGTGATAGGCCTCGCGACGCCCGCCCACGCACAATATGCCGCCGGCGGCGGTTCGGCGACAGCCGGCGAATCGATAGCGGTAGGAAATGGCTCGAGCGCTACCAATGCCTGGGCCATAGCGATCGGCTTCCAGTCCGTTTCGTCTGCACAATACTCGGTGGCTCTCGGCCGGACTGCGTCGGCGACAGGCCCAGGTGGCGCCGTGGCGATCGGCAGCGGCACCATCTCAAACAACGTCAATACGGTCGCGCTCGGCGTCAACGCCAGCGCCACTGCGGCAGGCGCCAACGCCTTCGGCACCTTCTCCACCGCCTCGGGCGGGAACTCCACCGCCGTCGGCACCAGTACGACGGCCAGCGGCGGCTCTTCCTTCGCCGGTGGTTGGGGATCCATCGCAAGCGGAGCGCGTTCCACAGCGTTGGGATTCCAGGCAAACTCCTCCGGGGTGGACTCGTTTGCCCAAGGTAATAACGCAGCCGCCAGCCAGCAGAACGCCATCGCCATCGGTTTCCAGGCGAATGCAACCGCGATAAACTCGCTCTATCTCGGCGCGCGCACGGGTGCTGGAACGGGCGCTCTTGGCCAGGGAGCCATCGCCATCGGCACGGACGTCACGGCTCAGACCAACGCAGTTGCGATAGGGGGCACGGCGAGCGCGTCCGCCCTGCAGAGCGTCGCGCTGGGCTATGCGGCGGCCGCAACGAGCAATGCAACGACCGCCGTCGGGACTGGCGCTCGCGCGCTGGGTCAGAGTTC
>NZ_JALBGX010000160.1:0-13872 GCF_023006465.1 Rhizobium sp. PRIMUS64
GGCGGCCCGGCGGGCCGGCCGCTACGTGCATATGGCCGGCGCCGTCGGCAAGGATGCTTTCGCCGCGGAGGCGCTGGCCCTGCTCGATGATGCAGGCACCGACCTTTCTCTGATCAAACATGTCGACGGTCCCACAGGCACGGCGCTGATCCTTGTCGGCGGCGACGGCGAAAACATGATTGCCGTCGTTCCCGGCGCCAATGGCCAGGTCACGCCCACCGATGCCGAGACGGCGATCGGCCGCATGAACGAAGGCGATATCCTGATGCTGCAGCTCGAAGTGCCGGCTGCTGCCGTCGAGCGCGCGCTGTCGGCCGCCCGCGCCAAGGGCGTCACCAGCATCCTCAACCTCGCGCCGCTGATCCCCGATGCCCCGCGTCTCGGCCGGCTCGCCGATATCGTCATTGCCAACGAGACCGAATTCGAGCGGCTTGCCGGACAGGAAGGCATGGACGCCGCAGCGCGTGAGGCAGCCCTTGTGCGCCTACACGCGGAGACGGGCCAGACGCTGATCGTAACGCTCGGCGGCGATGGGGTCATCGCCATTCGCGACGGGGCGATTTCAAGGGCGCAAGGTCTCAAGATCGAACCTGTCGATACGGTCGGCGCCGGAGACACTTTCTGCGGTTATTTCGCCGCGAGCCTCGACGACGGCCTCGATTTTGTCTCGGCGCTGCGCCGCGCGGCGGTTGCCGGTTCGCTCGCCTGCCTCAAGGCCGGGGCGCAACCGTCGATCCCTTTGAGCGAGGAAGTCGCAGACAGGATATAGCCGCGTCTCTTTGCGAAGCCGCCGGCAAAACTCCCTGTAATTCAGGGCGTTTCGGCGATTTTCATGGCCCCGATCGATAGAGTTTCATTTAAATTTAAGAGATTTCCGGCGATGTTCCTCGTGGTCGCCGGCGCCTCCCGCCTTTCGGATTCCGGACGTCCACCGCATAATTCCTTAAATCGGAGTCGATTTAAGGACAAAATTATGCAGCGATTCAAAGTGCTACAGCGTCCTTTGCGGCTCTCGAAAAGATGCGCGGCGCTGTAGCCGGCTGCCCCATGATGGGGCGAGCCTTTGCTCCTGTGCCGGAGAATGCCCGTTCGGCGCATCCTTGCCCGAGGACCCCATGTTCATTTTTCGCATGAAATCGCTTGCCGCGAAACTCATCGTCATCACCGGCATCGCCATCGCGCTTGTTCTCATCGTTTCGAACTTTTTCCTCATCGGCCAGACCCGGGATCGCGTCCAGACGCTGACGATGGATCAGGCCAACCTCGAGGCAAAGTCGATCGCCAATGAAATCGCCGCCAATGTCGGCGAACTCGCCAGCGCCGCACGCACCATGTCGGGCGTCATCGGCCGCGGCCATGAAGGCAAATCGCTCGATCGCAAGGGCATGATCAATGTATTGAAGGCCAATCTCGAGCAGAACGCCTTCGCCTTCGGCAGCTGGTTCTGCGAGCAGCTCGGCGCGCTTGACGGCAAAACCACCGAGATCGCCAACAATAATGACGAAGGCACCAACAAGAACGGCGCCTTCACGCCCTACTGGTCGAAGACCAAGGACGGTGGCATTCAATATTCGACCTTCGATAATGATTATACCGCCGCATGGTGGAAGCTTGCCGCCGACAGCGGCAAGGGCGCGATCACCACGCCCTATATGGCCGAGGGAACAGATGTGCCGACGCTGCTGACCTCGATTGCCTATCCGGTCATGTCTGATGGTAAGATGATCGGCGTCGGCGGCGTCGACATTTCGCTGAAGTCGCTGACCGACAAGCTGCAGGCGCTGCATCCTTTCGGTTCGGGCCGCGTCACGCTGTTGTCGCAGGCCGGCAACTGGATCGTCGCGCCGATCCCCGACCTGATGACCAAGGAATATGACGGCGAGGGCGCCGACATCGTCAAGACGGCGCTGTCCAGCAAGCAGCCCGGTCTCGTCAGGAACCTCACCTATGACGGCCTCGATCCCTTCGATCGCGTCGTCTATCCGTTCGCGGTTCCCGGCGTCAACGCCACCTGGGTCGTGCTCGTCGACGTGCCGCACACGGCGATTAACGCGCCGGTGCGAGACCAGACCTACGTGATGATCATCAACGGGCTGATCGTGCTTGGTGCCGTCATGCTGGCGCTCTATTTCGCCGTCCGCTCTTTCGTGCAGCGGCCGCTCGGCGGGCTCGTCGCCAGCGTCAAAGCGCTGAGCGACGGCCAATATGGCGAACCGGTCGCTGCTCAAGATCGCAGCGACGAAGTCGGTTCGGTCGCCAAGGCGCTCGAAGGCTTCCGCTTCACGCTCGCCGACAGCCGCCGCCTCGAAGACGAAGCCGCCAGAGAACGGCAGGCGGCCGAGACCGAGCGTAGCCGCTCGGAATCGGAACGCCAGGAATCGGTGTCGCTGCAGCGCCATATCGTCTCGATCGTCGGCGCCGGCCTTTCCGCGCTGTCGCAGGGCAATCTTAGTCACCGCATCACCGACGAATTCCCCGGTGAATACGGCAAGCTGAAACAGGATTTCAACGCAGCGCTCGCGAGCCTGGAAGAGACCATCAACACGATGAACCTCAGCGTCGCCAATATCGGCTCCGGCACCGGTGAAATCAGCAACAGTGCTTCCGACCTCGCCAAGCGCACCGAGCAGCAGGCAGCAAGCCTGGAAGAGACGGCGGCCGCGCTCAACGAGCTCACCGCGCAGGTCGATTCCAGCGCCGAGAATGCGCGCACGGCAGCCGAGAACGTCAACCTCGCCTGCCAGGATGCCGAAAAGTCCGGCGAAGTGGTGCAGAAGGCGATTGCCTCGATGCAAGGGATCGAACAATCTTCGACGGAGGTTTCGCGGATCATCGGCGTCATCGACGAGATCGCCTTCCAGACCAACCTGCTGGCCCTGAATGCCGGTGTCGAGGCGGCGCGTGCCGGGGAAGCCGGCAAGGGTTTTGCCGTCGTCGCCCAGGAGGTGCGCGAACTCGCACAGCGTTCGGCCAATGCCGCAAAGGAAATCAAGACGCTGATCAACACCTCGGCCGTCCAGGTCAAGGAAGGCGTCGATCTCGTCGGGCGCGCCGGCGGCACGCTGCACAAGATCGCCGAACAGGTGATGGGCATCAACGACCTCATCCGGCAGATCTCGGCATCGGCCAGCGAACAGGCTGTCGGCCTGAAGGAAATCAACCAGGCCATGAACCAGATGGACCAGGTGACGCAGCAGAATGCGGCCATGGTGGAGGAAGCGACGGCGGCGAGCGTCGCACTCAACGACGAGGCGCAGACGCTGAAGGCGCTCGCCACCCGCTTCAATGTCTCGGGTTCGAGGAACGCCGCAGCCCTTGCCTCCGTCGCGCAAAAGATGCGGGCGCCGGCGGCTGCGGCCCCTTCGCTTCGCGTGAGCGCCCCGGCGGTCCGTCGCTCCCTTGCCCCGTCGCCTGGATCCGCGGCCGTGGCGCAGGACAGCTGGGAAGAGTTCTGATCGTTCAGCGCATCATAATGCGAAAGGCGCCTGAGAGATCAGGCGCCTTTTTGCATTCGAGAATCGATGCGTTATCGCGCGACGTGCGTCAGGCAGCGTTCGACGTCTGTTCTTCGTTGAGGAAGGCATAGATCGCCTGGGAGGAATCGGTGGCGCGCAGCTTGGCGACCAGATCGTGATCGCGCAGCACGCGGGCGATCCGCGACAGAGCCTTGAGATGATCGGCGCCCGCCCCTTCCGGCGCAAGCAGCAGGAAGACGAGATCGACCGGCTGGTCGTCCAGCGCCTCGAAATCGACCGGCTGCTCCAGCCGGGCGAAGATGCCGACGATCGAATGGATGTTGACCAGCTTGCCGTGGGGAATGGCGATGCCGTTGCCGACGCCGGTCGAGCCAAGGCGCTCGCGCTGCAGGATGACGTCGAAGATCTCCCGTTCGGAGAGCCCGGTGATCCTGGCGGCTCTTGCGGCCAACTCCTGAAGCAGCTGTTTCTTGGAATTTACTCTGAGGGCGGGAATGATCGCATCCTGATGGAGCAAATCTGCCAATGCCATTTCTTTTTCCTTCTGTCGCCGGGATCAGATAATGCAAGGAGCGGCGGCAATACCGCCGCTCACCACCCTGATCTCAGCCTTTGATACTGGCTGAATCGATCCAGCCAATATTTCCGTCGTGCCGACGGTAAACGATGTTCAGATGTTCCTTGCCGGGGCTGCGGAACAGGAGAAGCGGCTCGTCGGTCATGTCGAGCGCCATCACGGCGGTGGCGACCGACATGGTCTTCAACTGCTTCGTGCTTTCAGCGACGATCGCGGGAGCGAAATCGTCGGCGATTTCATCATCGTGATCAGGAACGGAATCCATAACCGTGTAGGAGACCTCTGCAAAACCATTCAGATGGTTTCCGGCGTGATGGTCCTTCAGCTTGCGCTTGTAACGCCGCAGCCGTTTTTCGATCCGCTGGGAGGCGGCGTCGAAAGCCAACTGCGGGTCGGTCGCCTCGCCGGCCGCATGCAACACCACCCCGCTGTCCAGATGCAGCTTGCAATCCGCCGAGTAACGAGAACTCGCCTTTTCCACGGTCACCTGGCCGGAATATCCCCCGTCGAAGTATTTCGTGATGGCCATACCAATTTGGTCCTCGATCTTTTGACGGAAGGATTCACCAATTTCCATATGTTTCCCGGATACACGCACACTCATGGAGTTTCCCTTCTTATGGTCGTTTGCGGGTATCAGTTTACGCCAAGCATCAGGTTCATCCAAGCACTTCGCGCAATCTCAAGCAAGATCGGCTTAGGCCTGCGGGTCCTTGGTGCCCTGGGGATGATGGGGATAACTCCAGATGCCGTTCACGGCACCGATTGCGGCGCGCTTCTAGCCACAGGTTACCGAAAAGTCAATAGGGCGGCGAATCACTATCAGCGGCACTCGGACAACGTGTGTCGGGTACCTTGCTGGGCAACGCATGCCGCCAATCACCACCCTAACCACCTTACGCGTTTCTCGCTTGCGTTGTATTCACCTTTGCGGGGATCGTCATGGCAGCGACGCCTGCTATGACGCAGACGAGTCCGATCCAGGCCGTCGAGCTCAGCCTTTCGCCGAGGAAGACGATGCCGATCGCAACACCGATCGGCACTCTGAGATAGGCTTGCGAGGTGGTTCCGACCGAGCCCAGCGTCTGGATGAGACGGAAATAGATCGCAAAGGCGAGCGCCGTCGAAAAAGCGGAGAGGGCAAGCAGCGCCAGCATCGATGCTGCCGAGGGATCGAGCTCCCAGGGTCGATCGACGACGAGGCTCATGGGCAAGAGAATGACCGCGCCTGAGATCAGCGAGCCGGCCGCCGGCACTGCGGGATCGAGCCCCTTGAAGTTCTTGCTGAAAATCGCGGCACCTGCATAGCAGATGGTCGCCAGGATGATGGCGAGTTGCGCCATCAGGCTTTCGCCGAGACCGCCGAGCGCTTCGACGCCGATGACGAGGCAGATGCCGGCAAGCCCGGCCATAACGCCGAAAAGCCGTCGCAGCGTCACCTGCTCATGGCGGGTCATCAGCACGGTCAGCAGGAAGGTGAAGATCGGCGTTGCCGAATTCAGGATCACCGCCAATCCGGCATCGACGGACTGTTCCGCCCAGGCGATCAGCGTGAAGGGAACGACGCTGTTCAGACAGGCCTGAACGAAAAACCGCCGCCAGGTCGCACGATCGCGCGGCAGGCGGACACGCCGGTGGCGCAGCACGGCCAGCAGAATGCCCCCAGCAATCAGCGTGCGGGCGGCGATCAACGTTATAGGTGGGATCGTCTCGACGCCGATCTTGATGAAGCTATAGGAGGAACCCCAAAGGGTCGCCAGCACCAGCAGCAGGAAAAGCTCCCTGGCGAGGTTCGGATTTCGCGGCGTCATCGTCGGCATTTCGATCTTCGTTCAAGAAAATTCAAAGGGTTGCAGCGCCGTTGCGCGTCTGAAAAGACGCAGGGCGCTGGAGAGGAATAACGGGATTTGCGGGCAGAATGCTTCGATCCAGGTCGAAGCATGACAGCGTCAGAAGCCGGCGACCTTGGCGAGCGCCCGCTTCTCGCGGCGGCGCTGGACCGAAGACGCGATGTTCATCGCCTCCCGGTATTTCGCAACCGTGCGGCGGGCGAGATCGACGCCGCCCTTCTTCAGCATGTCGACAATATCGTCATCGGAAAGCACCGCTTCCGGGCTTTCCTGCAGGATCAGCGCACGGATCTTGTGACGCACGGCCTCAGCCGAATGGCTGTCGCCACCAGCGACGGCGCTGATCGAGACGGTGAAGAAATATTTGAGTTCAAAGAGGCCGCGCGGCGTCAGCATATATTTGTTCGAGGTGACGCGGCTGACGGTGGATTCATGCATCTTGATCGCCTCGGCCACCGTCTTCAGGTTCAGCGGGCGCAGATAGTCGACGCCGTGCAGCAGGAAGGCGTCCTGCTGGCGGACGATTTCGCTTGCCACCTTCATGATGGTTTTTGCCCGCTGATCAAGGCTGCGCGTCAGCCAGTTGGCGGTCTGCAGGCAATCGGAGAGGAAGGCGTGATCCTCGCCGTTCTTTGTCACCCGGGAAAAATAGGACTGGTTGACCAGCACGCGTGGCAGTGTATCCGGATTGAGCTCGACCAGCCAGCCGCCGTCCGAGGAGGCTCTGACGACCACATCCGGCATGATCGCTTCGGAAACACCTGCCTCGAAACCACTGCCGGGCTTCGGATTGAGTTGGCGGATCTCGCCGAGCATGTCGAGAAGATCTTCCTCATCGACGCCGCAGAGCCGCTTCAACGTGGCGAAATCGCGCCGGGCGAGCAGTTCGAGGTTTTCGACCAGAACCTGCATGGCGGGGTCGTATCGGTCCTTCTGCCGGAGCTGGATCGCCAGGCATTCGGCAAGGCTGCGGGCGAAAACACCCGGCGGATCGAGGCTCTGGAGGGTGGCGAGCACGCGCTCGGCCTGTGCGAGGCTCGTGCCCAGCCTCTCGCCCGCCTCGACGATATCGGCCTGCAGATAACCGCAGTCGTCGAGCTGGTCGACGAAATTCTGCGCGATCAGCCGGTCGGCCATGTCAGGCAGGACGAAGGGGATCTGCTGGGCGAGGTGATCGCGCAGCGATACCTGGCCGGCGACGAAATCGTCGAGATCGTAGTCGGCGCCCTCGCCGCTGCCCGGCATCGATTTCCACTGGCTGACGAGCTCCGGCGCATCGAGGCGCTGCGGGGCGCCGTCATCAGGAAAGACATTGGTATAATTGGCGTCGAGTTCGTCGTTCAGCCGGCTCGTGCTGGCACTGCCGCCATTGTCATACCAGTCGCTGGAGAGCGCCTCGGCGCGGTTGTCATAGCCATCGTCCGACCCGGCATCCTCCGGCTGATGAGCATACTGCTCATCTTCGCTTTCGCCACGTTCTCCGACCGCCTCGCCGTCATTCGACGGAAATTCGAGCAGCGGGTTCTTCTCCACTTCCATGGCGATGAACTGGTTGAGCTCGAAATGAGTCATCTGCAGCAACTGGATGGATTGCATCAGTTGCGGTGTCATCACCAGGGACTGGGTCTGGCGCAGGAAAAGATTGGCGGACAGTGCCATGACGGACGCGAAACTCCCCTCGATTCCTCCGGGAAACCGCGTCCGATCAAGGCTTCAGGCCACGGAAATCCAAGTTGGCCCAAAAATTGCTTTTTTATTGTATTTGGTCAAGCGGAACTATGCCGACAAGGTGAATTTCTGCGGGCCGCCCGGTATCAGAGGCTGAAATTGTCGCCGAGGTAGAGCCGGCGCACTTCCGGATTGTTGACGATGTCGTTCGCCCGGCCATGGGTCAGCACCTCACCGGCATGGATGATGTAGGCGCGGTCGATCAGACCCAGCGTCTCGCGTACATTGTGGTCGGTGATGAGAACGCCGATGCCGCGCGCCGTCAGGTGGTGAACGAGATTCTGGATGTCGGCGACCGAGATCGGGTCGACGCCGGCGAAAGGTTCGTCGAGCAGCATGAAGGTCGGGTCGGTCGCAAGCGCACGCGCGATTTCGAGGCGGCGGCGCTCACCGCCGGAAAGGGCGACGGCGGCACTCTTGCGCAGCTTCTGGATATGGAACTCCTCCAGCAGCTCATTCAGCTTCTGCTCGCGCTCAGCCTTGTCCTTCACATGCACTTCGAGGACGGCGCGGATATTCTCTTCCACCGTCAGCCCACGGAAGATCGAGGCTTCCTGCGGCAGGTAACCGACGCCGAGACGTGAGCGGCGGTACATCGGCATGGTGGTGACGTCGTTGCCGTCGATCTCGATCGTGCCTTCGTCCACCGGCACAAGGCCGGTGATCATATAAAAACAGGTGGTCTTGCCGGCGCCGTTCGGGCCGAGCAGGCCGACAGCCTCGCCGCGGCGCACCACCAGCGAGACGCCGTTGACGACGCGCCGCGTCGCATAGGTCTTCGTCAGACCGCGTGCGATCAACGTTCCCTGATAACGGCTCTTGTCGGCGGCACCCGCAGCTTGTGGCCCGGGCTTGCCGAACATGGTGGATAGCGATGATAATTTCACGTGGGAGGCCGGCTTCTCAGTTCTGCTTCTGCTGCGGTGTATTCGGCTTCGATTTCGGATCGAGCTGAATTTGGACACGCCCGCCGCAGCTTTCAAGCTCCGCCTGGCCAGTCTGCATGTGAACCGTCAGTTTGCAGCCGGTAAAGACGTTCGGCCCGTCCGACAGGATAACCTTGTTCCCCTCATCTGCCGTGAGGATGAATGTCTGCGAGGCCATGTCGAAATTGCCGTCATCGGCGGTCGCCGTCTGCGTGCCCGAGGTCAAGAGGACCTTGTCCGTCACCAGGATCTTGTCGATATCTGCACTTCCCGATGCAAGCGAGGCCGATTGCTCCGGCTGGGCAGCGGGTTGCGCCCCGTCGGCAGCCGGCTTTGCCGCCTTGTCCTTGTAATAGACGGTCATCTTGCCGGACTGCATCGTCGTCGTGCCTTGAACGACCTTGACCTTGCCGGTGAAAAGCGCGGTGTGTTCCTGGTCATGGATCTCAAGCTTGTCGCTTTCGATCTGGATCGGCTGGTCGTTGGAAAGCTTCATGCCCGACATCGTGGTCGACTGCGCACCCGCGCCCGAGGCCGTCAGAATGAGGGCAAATGCGCCGGCAACGAATGCCATGCCTGTCTTGCAAGTGGAAATGCGACAATCTTTTGTCATGGATGACCCGGCTGGTTAAGTGCCCTGTTTATGGATGGTGGATGGATCGACATTCATGCGAACATTCCCCTCGAATGTGATCACCCGCCCCTTATCGGTTATCTCCATCGACTGCGCAACAATGGAGGCATTGTCCTTGGTGATGGTGACGGGATCGTCGCTCCGCATGTTTCCGCCCTTGATGTCGAGCTGGGCGGACTGGAAATTCGCATTGAGGCCGCTGCTCAGCACCAAAGTGAAGGGGGCCGTCATATGCAGATTGTCGGTAGTGCGGTTGTAGTCTGCGGTCGAGGCGACGACGCGGGCGATCAGGCCGTCATTCATCGGCACGGCGGCCTTGATGGTTTCGAGCGTGATGAGATTGGGATTGCGGATGTCCTGCAGCGCCCTTTCGGCCAGCATCGAATAGTTGATGCCGTCGGAATTGCGGCCAGCGATCGCCGGCTTTTCCATCACGACCTTGCCGTTCTCGATCTTGGCGCCTTCCAACTTGATGTTCTCGGGCAGATAGATGCGGACCAACGCCACCGCGGTGAGGCTCGCTGCGATGACCAGGGCCGCCACCGGCAGCAATATTTTCAGCCGCCGCACGCGGGCGGAATGGAACAACGCATCGCCATAGGCATTCTTGCCCGACCCTGAATAGGCGGCATGTCCGTTGTTCTTCAGGGTATCGAGCATAGGCCTCGTCCATGTGCGGTGATCGCCGCGCCTTCATAACAAAGCCGGCCGCCAATCACAGTTCGTTTCGCATTATTACATTGGCTTGCCAATATGGAATTTTTTCTGCAACAAGCAACAAAACGGAAAAACATTGAAAAGTGGCATTCGTACGGGCCGCTGCCACCCTATTTCACCGGGTCGATCGGCGGCATGCCGAAGCCGGTGCCAGCGCTGGAGGTTTTTATGGACAGTTCGATCATCGCGGATCGCCGTCGGCTGCGCCGCAAGCTCGGCTTCTGGCGCCTCATCGCGGTGGCCCTCATCGTGGCACTTGGTTTCGCCTTCTACCGCTTCGCCCTCGGCGATACCGGGACGGAGCGCCCGCACATCGCCCATGTGACGATATCGGGGCTGATCGTCGACGACGACGAGCTTCTGGAGCGGCTGAAGAAGGTCGAGACCAGCGACCAGGTGAAGGCAGCAGTGATTTCGATCTCCTCGCCCGGCGGCACGACCTATGGCGGCGAAAAAATCTTCAAGGCGATCCGCGCGATATCAGCCAAGAAGCCTGTCGTCTCCGACGTCCGCACACTTGCCGCCTCTGCCGGCTACATGATCGCCACCGCCGGCGATACCATCATTGCCGGCGACAGCTCGATTACCGGCTCGATCGGCGTCATCTTCCAGTATCCGCAGATCCAGCCGCTGCTCGACAAGATCGGCGTCTCGCTGCAGGAGATCAAGTCTTCGCCGCTGAAGGCCGAGCCCTCGCCCTTCCACGAGGCGAGCGAGGAAGCCAAAGCGATGATCCGCAACATGGTGGTCGACAGCTATAACTGGTTCGTCGACTTGGTCGCCGACCGGCGCAAGCTGCCGCGCGACGAGGTGCTGAAACTGGCCGACGGCACGATCTATACCGGCCGCCAGGCGCTGAAGGTGAAACTCGTCGATGCCATCGGCGGCGAGGCTGAGATCCGTGCCTATCTCAAATCACGCGGCGTCGACGGCGATCTGCCGATGGTCGACTGGGACAAGAAGAGCAATACGCCCTTTCTGCTCGCTGGGGCTGTTTCGCGGTTGATTACGATCTTCGGTTATGATGATCTCATGAAAACCCAGGATATCAATGGAATCCTGCCCCCAAAGTTGCTTCTTGACGGGCTGCTTTCAGTTTGGCAGGTTGGCCACGATTGATAAGAAATCAATAATTTAAGGGGGCGAATGTGATCAAGTCCGAATTGGTGCAGATTGTTGCCGCACGCAACCCGCATCTCTATCATCGCGACGTCGAGAATATCGTCAACGCGGTTCTCGACGAGATCACGGATGCACTGGCTGCGGGTAACCGAGTCGAATTGCGCGGCTTTGGCGCCTTTTCGGTCAAGAACCGCCCTTCTCGCTCCGGCCGCAACCCGCGGACCGGCGACACCGTCTTCGTCGAGGAGAAGTGGGTGCCCTTCTTCAAGACCGGCAAGGAGCTGCGCGAGCGGCTCAATCCCGGCCAGGCCGACGAAGAGGATTGAGCGGCGCGAACCGCCTGCGGCGAAACCGCACTTGAACTCGAGGGCCGTTTTCCTATTCTGGTAACGCATCGTGCTTTGCGCGTCTTACAAAGACGCGTCGTGCTGTAAGCATGAAACGCGCCCCTCAAAAAGACCGGCGCAATCTGCCGCGTGGAGACCTCAAATGGCCAAGAAGATCGTCAACCTATTGATTCTGCTGCCGCTCGGCGTCATCCTCATCGTCTTCTGCGTCGCCAACCGGCAGAGCGTCACGCTCGCCTTCAATCCGTTCCGGCCTGATGATCAGGTGCTCGCGGTTTCCGCGCCCTTCTTCGTCTTCCTGTTCATCGCGCTGATTACAGGCATGCTGATCGGCGCGGCCGCCACCTGGTTCAGCCAGGGCAAACACCGCAAGCGCGCCCGCACCGAGGCCAAGGAAGCCATCCGCTGGCAAAGCGAGGCCGACCGCCACAAGAACCGCGCCGAGGAGATCGCCGGGCAGCTGCCGGCGCGATAAAACCGGTCAATATTCGTTTGGCTCGGTTTCGGCGGCCGGCTTTCGGCGGCAGTCAAATCGGAAAAAAGCTCAGCTCCTCATAGTCGCCCTCCGGCGACGCGCCGTTGCCGGTCACATGGAAACCATGGGAAAGGTAGAACGCCTTTGCCCGCCGGTTCTTTACCAGGCATTTCAGCCGGTACCGGTGTTGCGGCCATTGCGGCAGCGCGTGCAACAGCGCCGTGCCGGCGCCCCGACCCTGGAATTCCGGTCTTAAGTAGAGCATGTGGATGAAATCGTCCTCCGGCCAGAGCGACAGGAAGCCGGCTACGCTGCCATCCGCATGCTCGCAAACGAAGACCGTCTCGCCATTGGTATGGGCGGCGAAATCCTCGCGATGGAACTTGCCGGGATCGACCCAGACGAATGTTTCGCGGCGCACGGAAAGATAAATCTCCGCGAGCATTTCCTGGTCTTCCGCCCGCGGCGGCCTAATGGTCCACGTCATCATGCCGATTTAAACGAAGCTCCAACCCGCGCCAAGCCTAACCGGCCGCCATCTTCGCGACGACCGCGGCATTGAAATCCGAAAAGAACCCTTCGGCGAGCTTTTGCGAAGCCGAGTCGAGCAGACGGGCGCCGAGCTGGGCGAGCCTGCCGCCGAGTTCGGCCTTCGAGCGGTAGTGCAGGATAGTCTCGGCACCCCTTTCCTCAAGCACGATATCGGCGCTGCCCCTGGCGAAGCCGGCAAGACCGCCCTTGCCTTCGGCCGACAGCGTATAGCTCTTCGGCGCGTCGACATTGGAAAGCGTCAGCAGCCCATGGAAGGTGGCGGACAGCAGGCTGAACCTGACTTTGATCGTCGCCTCGAAGGCGCTCGGCGAAAGCCGCTCGATACCTTGGCAGCCTGGAATGCAGCCACGCATGATGTCGGGATCGTTGAGTGCTGCCCAGACGACGTCCCGCGGCGCGGCGATGCGTTCTTCGCCGGTGAAATCCATTCGATGGCCCCATCTTCGATTCGCTCATCTTATCCCAGCGGGAAAGCGCTTTGCCAAGGCGGGACGGAATGTTATCTGCCGGGTTCCGATGACAGACATCTGACACACAAGGGATGGGCCGATGACCGACGAACTGAAGCCCTGGAGCGTGACGGCAAGCCGGATCACCTATGAGGACCGCTGGATCCGGGTCCGGAGCGACGATTGTGTCACCGCCGATGGAACCATCATCGCGCCCTTTCATGTGCTCGATTATCCCGACTGGATCAACGTCATCCCCGTGATGCCCGACGGGCGCGTGCTGCTGACGCGAGAATACCGGCACGGCCGCGGCGAGATTGTGCTCGGTCTCGTCGCCGGCGGCGTCGAACGCAGCGACAGCAACACCGGCGATACGGCGTTGGCGGCAGCCCAGCGCGAACTCCGGGAGGAAACCGGCTATGAAGCCTCGACCTTCGTCAAACTGCTCACCTCCTATCCGAATGCCGCCAGCCACAGCAACGCCGTAACCAGCTGGCTGGCGCTCGGCCTGAGCAAGGCCGGCGAACCGCGTTTCGACCCGGGCGAGAAGGTCGAGCTGCTGTTTACCGATCTTGCTGCCATCCTTGGCGACCTGCAGTCCGGCGCCGTCATCATGCAGTCGATGCATGTCGCAGCCCTCTATGCGGCGGAAAGCTGGCTTCGCACACAGGCCTCCGAGGGCTTGAAATAGGCGTTGCGCCGGGAGAACCCGCTCCTCTTGCCCGGGCTCAGGCGGCTGCGCAGTTGATCCGCCACGCTTTTCTGGGCTACTGCATATTCAAAGTGCTGCAGCGTCCTTTGCACGTCTGAAAAGACGCACGGCGCCGCAGCGGACACAAAGCCGATAAGACACCCCGACAGAGATGCGGAAGAGCACGTTGAAACAAAGAGAAGGCCGGCCGGGCCAGAAGAAAACATCAGGTTCTTCCGGTGAAAGCCGCAGGAACGATCGGACAGGCCGGCCGCCGAAGCCGGTCGCGCGGCCTGCGGCGGCCCGCGAGACAGTGCGCGAGGCTGCC
>NZ_JALBGX010000161.1:0-13738 GCF_023006465.1 Rhizobium sp. PRIMUS64
CGGCTCGCCGCTTGCGGCTTGCCAGCCCGGCTGCCCCTCGGCAGGTCCGATCCAGCGCATCGGCACTTCGCCGATCCGCTCGCAATGCGCCGTCAGCGTGCCATCGCTCCAGGCAAGCGCCAGATCGAGCTTGCCTGATGTGACGCGCTCGAGCAGTTCGGCATTGCGCACCACCCGCGCTTCGATCCGGACCTTCGGATGGGCTCGCGCGAAGCGGCCGAGCACATCGGGCAGCAGGGTCTCACCGAAATCCTCCTGCAGGCCGAGCCGCACCCAGCCTTCCAGTTTGACGCTGTGCACGGCCGCAGCCGCCTCGTCGTTGAGCTCCAGCAGCCGCCTGGCATAACCGAGCATCGTCTCGCCGGCATCGGTCAGCGCCAGCCCGCGACCCACCTTGCGGAAGATCGGCGTGCCCGCCTGTTCCTCCAGCTTCTTCAGCTGCGCACTCACTGCCGAGGTCGAACGCCCGAGCCGCTCGGCCGCCTTGGCGAAATTGCCGAGTTCCATGCCGGTCGAAAAGGTTCGAAGCACATCGAGATCGAAGATCGTCCGTCGCATTACATAATCCCATATTTCAGGATCATTAGTTCTTAAAATTCTGATTTTCGGCATCATCGTGCCGTGCAATGGTTCAGCTGTCAAGGCCGACGGACGGCCTGAACCATGGAGATCCCGATGCCCTTCGTTCGCATTTCCCTTCGCAGAGGCAAGTCGCCGGACTACCTCATGGCGCTGGCCGACAACATCCAGCGCGCCCTGGTCGAGACCTTCGACGTGCCCGAAAACGACCGCTTCCAGGCCATTCATCAGCATGACGACAACGAGCTGATCTTCGATCGCAGCTATCTCGCCGGCCCGCGCTCGGACGATTTCGTCTATATCTCGATCACGATCGGCAGGCCTCGCACCGGCGAGATGAAGGCGGCGCTCTATCGGCGGCTCGCCGATCTCTTGGCGCAATCGCCGGGCCTCCGGCCTGAGGATGTGATGATCGTCATCAGCACCAGCGCGCCGGAAGACTGGTCCTTCGGCGACGGCATTGCCCAGATGACCGACCCAGACTGGCGGCTTCGTGTGGCTGGAGGCCGGCAATGAGCGCTTCGAACCCGAAGACCATGACCATCAGGCGCCCCGGCAAGGCAATCCGCTCGCCGGAGGGCGTCGCGACTGCGCCCTTCTGGGTCGAGATGCTGCTCGAAGGCCGCGCCGATGGCGAGAACACCGCAATGCGCGCCGCGCTCGATCCCGGCACCATCACCCGCTGGCACACGCATCCCAGAGGCCAGTTGCTCTATGTGCTTTCGGGCCATGGGTTGGCGCAGAATGACGGCGGCCCGATCGAAGCATTGCGCGCCGGCGATGCCGTCTGGTTTGCGCCCGGCGAGCGTCACTGGCATGGCGCCGCCGATGACAGCCCCTTCAGCTATATCAGCGTCCAGCCGACGGAAAACGGCAGCGTCGTCGAATGGCTGCAACCGGTGGAGGGACAGTCATGATCACCATGCAGTACAGCTTCACCCTGCCCGCCGACTACGACATGTCGATCATCGACCGCCGCATCCGCGACAAGGGTCCGTTGCTCGACGGCTTTCCCAATCTCGGTTTCAAAGCCTATCTCAGCGCCCGCAAGGGAGAGTTCGGCAGCCACGACAATCTCTATGCGCCCTTCTATCTCTGGCAGAGGCCGGAAGGAGCAAGCGACTTCCTCTGCGGCCCAGGTTTCGAGGCTCTCACCAGCGCCTTCGGCTGGCCACAGGTGAGGACTTGGATCGTCTGGCAGGCAGAAATCTCAGCTGATATCGCCTCAGCCAAGTTCGCCACACGCGATGTCCTGCAGACAGAGCCTTATGCGCCGCTCGCCGATATCCGCCGCGCCGAAAGCGCGCAGGCTGGTGCCGACGTTGCGACAGGCGACGCGCTCGCCTCCGTCTCCGGCTTCGAACCGACCACCTGGACGCGGGTGTGCTTCAGACTGTGGCGAGAAATTCCCGAGATCGGCGAGCGCACGCAGGCCTATCGCGTCGGCCACCTATCCCTGGCTCGACCCTGAACTCAGACGGTTGCCCGGCGATACAATGCCAGCGAGCCGGCAAGCGCCAGTAGCGCGCCACCGCAGGCCCGCTCCAGCCACATGGCGCCTGAGGTCTTGAGGAACCGTACCGCCTGCGAACCGAAGAAGGCGTAGGCGAACATGATGAGGAAATCGAGCACGGCAAAGACCAGCGCAAGCAGCGCATATTGCGTTGCCTGCGGCAGGCTCGGGTCGATGAACTGCGGCAGGAAGGCCGAAAAGAACAAGTAGCCCTTCGGATTGGTCGCCGCGACCATGAAACTCTTCAGCCCGATCGAGAAGGGCGAAGTCGCACCCGCAGGCGCTCCGGACTTCAACGCCGCATCGATCGTGCCCTTCGAACGCAGCAGCATGATGCCGAGAAAGGCGAGATAGGCAGCACCTGCCCATTTCAGCATCGAGAACCAGAATTCCGACGCAGCGAGCAGCGCACCGAGTCCGATCGCGACGGCGCCGATCAGCACGAAATCGGACAGCACCGCGCCGATCATGCCGGCAACTGCGCGGCGCAGGCCATGCCGAGAACCATTGGTCAGCGCAAGCAGCACCGTTGGCCCCGGCGTCGCGATGCCGACAAAGGAAACGGCTGCAAAAGCCAGAAGCGTGACGATATCCATGATGCTCCTCCGAACCCAGAGCATGTCCTGCTCCAGGGGCCGAAACTTGCATGCGCCGCCAAGCTTGGCAATGCCGACCCGTCAACGAAAAAGCCCGCCGCCTCTTCAGGCAGCGGGCTTTCCAAGGCATACGATTGGATCAGACGCCGCTCTGGCCGTCGGAGCCGATATAGGCAATGCGGATCATGTTGGTGGCACCGGGCGTGCCGAGCGGCACGCCGGCCGAGATGATGATGCGATCGCCCGGCTTGCCGAAGCCTTCGTCCGCGACGATGCGGCAGGCGCGGTTGACCATGTCGTCGAGATCGGTCGCGTCATGGGTGACCACGCAATGCAGGCCCCAGACGACGGCAAGGCGGCGTGCCGTCTTGATGATCGGCGACAGCGCCAGGATCGGCACCTGCGGACGCTCACGCGAGGCGCGAAGGCCCGTCGTACCCGACGAAGTGTAACAGACGATCGCCGACAGCTTCAGCGTCTCGGCGATCTGACGGGCAGCAAGCGAGATTGCATCGGCACCGGTCGCTTCCGGCTGGGCACGCTGGGCATAGATGATGCCGGGATAATGCGGCTCGCGCTCGATGGCAGTGGCAATCGACGCCATCGTCGCGACAGCTTCGACGGGATAATCGCCCGAGGCCGACTCGGCCGAGAGCATGACGGCATCCGCACCTTCGAAGACGGCGGTCGCGACGTCGGAAACTTCGGCGCGTGTCGGCACCGGCGCTGAGATCATCGATTCCAGCATCTGCGTGGCGACGACCACCGGCTTGCCCGAACGGCGGCAGGCACGGATCAGCTGCTTCTGGATGCCGGGAACCGATTCCAGCGGCATTTCGACGCCGAGATCGCCGCGGGCGACCATCAATGCGTCGGAAAGCTCGATGATTTCCTCGATGCGCTCAAGAGCCTGCGGCTTTTCAATCTTCGACATCAGGCCGACACGGCCACGGGCGATCTTGCGCACTTCGGCAAGGTCGTCGGGACGCTGGACGAAGGAAAGCGCCACCCAGTCGACATCGTCGGTGGCGAGCACCGCATCGAGGTCGGCGCGGTCCTTATCCGTCAATGCGCCGACGCCGAGCAGCGTATCGGGAAGGCTGACGCCCTTGCGGTCGGAGATGCGCGTGCCTGAAATAACAGTGGTGACGATGCTCTTGCCGTCGCATTTTTCTGCGCGCAGGGCGAGCTTGCCGTCATCGATCAGCAGACGGTGGCCGGGCTGGACCGACTCGAGGATCTCGGGGTGCGGCAGATAGACGCGGTTCTGGTCGCCGAGCGCTTCGTTGTTGTCGAGCGTGAAGGTCTGGCCGGGCTTCAGGTCGACCTTGCTGTCGACGAACTTGCCGACACGCAGTTTCGGTCCCTGCAGGTCGGCGAGAATGCCGATCGGCCGGCCGGAGCGCGCCTCGACCGAGCGAATGCGCTGGATAAGCGTACGCATCAGGTCGTGGCTCGCATGGCTCATATTGATGCGGAAGACATCGGCACCGGCCTGGTGCAGCTTCTCGATCATCGATTCCTCGGAGGAGGCTGGCCCGAGGGTGGCGAGGATTTTAACTTTGCGATTACGCTTCATCAATTCTGGCTTTCTTGCGTCCCTGGGGTGTCGGAGAGCTGAACCATCCAGCTACCCTGGCGGCCCGTATCATATTCCTTGAATCCCATCTTCTGGTAACCGCGGGCATAACAGTCCTGCACACCCGTGATTTTGAATTCGTTTTCCGCCACGCACATCTGCACGTCACCCGTCCATCGTCCTCCCCGGGCGGCGTCCTCTGCATAGAGGTAGTAATAGCGCGACTGCAATTCTCCCTCGATCAGCGTGGCGCAGGTCGTTGCCGGCACCTGCCACCAGCCCTCAGTCACCCAGCCATCCTTGGCCCGGTATCCGATCGCGACGCCGACGAGATTCTGTGTTCCGTTGCAGACGCGAAAATCGGCGCGTGCGGCGTCTGCGATGAAAAACGGCATGGCGGCTGCAAGAGCGAACAGAGCGAGACGGACCAGCGGTCCGGACCGCGTGAGGAAACTTGGCGCGGCTTGGATCAACACGGCTCCCAAATAGCTCCACGGTTATTCGTATCCGTGTCTTCTTGCGCCGCCGTCAAGCGAAAGTCAACGCAATGCTAATCGATTATATTTCCTTTCATAACCACCCGTCGAGGGTCGGGCGCAACCTCTCCCCACCTGCCGCGCTTGAACCTGCCGCAGGCGCATGCGATCACTGCGCCTGGCGGCGCAATGACGAACGGCAACTCCCTGATGGACGACTTCCAATCTTTCGAAATCCTATCCGGTAAACATGACAAAGGCATGGTGATCCTCGCAGATCACGCGATGAACCGCCTTCCCGCGCGATATGGCCGGCTCGGACTGCCCGACGCGGCCTTCGCCCGCCACATTGCCTATGACATCGGTATCGAGGGCCTCACGCGGCAGCTTTCGGCAAAACTCGGCGTTCCCGCCGTGCTCGGCGGTTTTTCGCGCCTGCTGATCGACCCGAACCGCGGCGAAGACGATCCGACGCTGATCATGAAAATTTCAGACGGCGCCGTCATATCAGGCAATCATCCGATCACGCCGCAGGAATCGGACTACCGCATCGAAACCTTCCATCGCCCCTATCACGACGCCGTGGCCGCCACGATCGACAGAGTGGCGAATGCCACCGGCAGGGCGCCGCTGGTGCTGTCGCTGCACTCCTTCACGCCGGCCTGGAAAGGTATTGCCCGTCCCTGGCACGCCGCCGTGCTCTGGGATAGCGACCATCGCGCCGTCGGCCCGCTGCTCGACATGCTGCGCGCCGATCCCGATCTCGCCGTCGGCGACAACGAACCCTATGACGGCGCGCTGAAGGGCGATACCATGTACCGTCACTGCATGATCACCGGCATTCCGCATGCGCTGCTCGAGGTGCGCCAGGATCTGATCGCAGACGAGACCGGCATATCGGCATGGGCCGAACGCCTGGCGCCGATCTTTGCGGCGATGAATGCCGATCCCGCCTTGCACGGATACGACGTTCACCTATCGCGCACCGGCCCCTATTGAACGAAAGGAAGCAAGATGACCGCGCTCAGCAAGGAACAACAGACCGAATTCGAAGCTGCCGCCTTCCGCCGCCTCGTCGCACATCTTCGCGAACGCAGCGACGTTCAGAACATCGATCTGATGAATCTGGCCGGCTTCTGCCGCAACTGCCTGTCGAACTGGTATCGCGAAGCCGCCGAGGCCGAAGGTGTCCCGGTGACCAGGGACGAATCGCGCGAGATGGTCTATGGCATGCCCTATGAGGACTGGAAGAATCTTCACCAGAACGAGGCCTCGCCTGTGCAAAAGGCTGCTTTTGAACTGAACAATCCACACAAATAGCTTGGCTGGCCGCGAACAGGCTTGACCACGACGCCGCTTCGCGGCAGTCACTGGCATCCAAAATTGATCACCGAAAAATCAGGAGAACACGATGTCTGATGCTCATGGCGTCGCCCGCGATCAGCTTCGCGCTTTCATCGAGCGCATTGAACGGCTGGAAGAAGAAAAGAAGACCATCGCCGACGACATCAAGGACGTCTATGGCGAAGCCAAGGGAATGGGCTTCGATACCAAGATCCTGAAGAAGGTCGTGGCGCTGCGCAAGAAGGACGAGCAGGAGCGCATGGAAGAGGAAGCAATTCTCGACACCTACCTGCACGCGCTCGGCATGATCGAGGCGCCGCCGGAAGGCTGATCCGCCGACATCGCCGATATCGACAAGCCGCCGAGCCTTTCGGCGGCTTTTCTTTTGCGTAGAACACGCTTGGCCAAGCGGCGACCTTGCCGGATCGAAACAGCAAAAAGAAAAACCGCCGGATCGCTCCGGCGGTTTTCGATATTCAGTAATCGGCAGGTTCAGTTCGTGTTGAACTTGCGCACTTCCATGAAGTTCACAGCCGTGCCGCTGAAGCGAGCCGGGTCGACCGAAGCGGTCTTGATGTTGAAGCCCTCGGCATAGACGGCGGTCGGCTGGGCCCGCATCGTCTGGCTGACGAACCGCGGCGCCTTGACCTGCTTCGAGGCCATTTCCAGGCGGGCATTGGTGAGCGCCCACTGCGAGATCATCTTTTCCGTCAGCTTCGGCTCGGTGCGTACCGTCGTGCGGCTGGCATCCGCTGCCGCGGCTTCCTTCTGCGTCGGGCGACCACCCTTGGCGGGAAGCCCCTGCGCCACGGCGCTTTCGGCAGCCGGCTCGTCGAAGCTGTCGCCAAAGCTTGCCGATTTGGTCATCGGTGCCAATGCTGCGAGCTCGAGCGGCGGCTTTGCGGCAGGCGTCTTTTGCGTCATCGCAGCGTTGATCGCCTGCTCCACCGTGACCGGTGGCGCCTTCGATGCGATCTGGCTTTCCCGTTCGTTCCGCTGCTGGTCGAGCGCGTCGGCCACGGCAGGAGACAGTGCGTCCTGATCGGCTTCGTCGGCCTCTGCCTCCGGATCGGCATCGGCCGCAGCAAGAAGGTTCTCGGCAACGGAGGGACGCTCGATCGGCGTCGGAACCGGCAGTCCATTCGCGCCCGTCAGCACGGGATCGGTCGACGCGACCTCGGCGTCGCCAGGCGCGCGGCGCGGGCCGAGAAGCGAGGGAACCGGAATGCTGTAGGCGCTAAGATCGGCGAACTGCTGCGGCTGAGCCTGATCGGCCGGAAGGGCCGCCGCAAGAGCCTGCTGGGCAGCATTACCCGAAGGCGGCGCGACGAGCGCACTCGCCACTTCGCTGCCTGCCGGCTGGTTGCTGAATGCCGGGCGAACCTGCGGCACCGGCGCATTCAGATCGGCGACCTCGGTCGGCTGCGGCTCGGCCGGGGCGGGCTCGGCCTTCGGCGGCGTCGCCTTGGCAACTGCAACAGGCGTGGAATCGTCCGACTCGTCTTCCTGCTCGTCCGCTCCGCCGCCAAAGAGCGCTTCAAACAGCGTCTTGTGCTTCGGCGATTCCGATTCGGAAGCGCTGGCGATCTGGATCTGCGTGCCGCTGGCGCGGCGCTTATAATCGGCCATCGCCTGCTGGTAGCCCGGCAACGGCTTGCCGTCAGCCGGAATATGAATGGTGTTGCCGTTGGGGAAAAGCCGAACCAGCTCGTCGCGGCTCATGCGTGGCCAGGCGCGAACGCCGCCGACATCCATATGCACGAAGGGCGAGCCCGACTTCGGATAGAAGCCAACGCCCCCGACCTGCATCTTCATACCGATGCCGCGCAACGTCGCCAGCTTGACGTCGGGAATGAAGAAGTCCATCGCCTTGCCAAGCATATGCTGGCTCTTTTCGGCGACACCGGAATTGCGTGAGCGGCCGCGTAGCATCTCGTTGGTTCCCGGCGAACGGAAACCGCAGACGACATTGATGTAGTCCCTCGAACCGCTCTGGCGATAGACTTCCCAGATCAGGTCGAACAGGCGCGGATCCATCTTCGTCGGCTGGTTCTTGCGCCAGTCGCGCAGGAAGCGGTTCAGCTGCTCCAGACCCTTGGGGTCGAACTTGCCATTACGCTTGTAGGTGATGACGGCTTTTTCGCCGGTATGAATGAAATAGAGCTTGAGACTGCGGGTGTCGCCCGCTGCCTGCGAAGGCGTACCAACGAATACCGGTGAGGAAACCGCGAGCGCAAGAAGGGCGGCCGCTACCGTCCTTATTGCCTTTCCGCAAATGTCGGCGCACAACAAACGCCAGCTCAAGCGCGAAGGCTTGGAATTCCCATTCAGATTCGGCAACTCGATCCCCGTCAGACAGACAATGTCCCGTACTGTCTCAGATGACTGTCAAATGCGGTCACACGATGGCAAAAATGCCACACATGATCAACCTTTTCTTTACATAGTGAACGCACCACTAACAAGTGGTTTATGACTAGTAACAAAACGTGGTTGCCTTAATCTTAACGAAAAGCGCTTAAGCCGCATCTTTCTGGGGATTGTCAGGGTCTATGCCGTAATCCTTGAGCTTGCGATAAAGTGTGGATCGGCCGATACCAAGCTTGCGCGCTACTTGACTCATCTGTCCGCGATAGAATTTGAGTGCGAATCGGATAAGTTCCTCCTCGACATCGGCCAGCCTACGCACGTCTCCGGCAGGATTGACGCTGGCGATCGCGTTTTCCGATACTTCGGACAGGCGGTGGTGCACCTCTCCCGACATCGACGCCCTGAAGTCCTCACCATAGCCATTGTCGGGATCGAGGCCGGTATTGTCGGCAACGAGCGCCAGATGATCCACCACGTCATATTCCGGAAGCTGGGCAGCGATCTGCGGGAAATCAGCCTCGGTCAGCTCCGGCCCTTCGGCCAGAACGACCGCGCGGAAGATCGCGTTTTCGAGCTGTCGGATATTGCCCGGCCAGTCATAGGCGGTCAGCAAAGCCAGCGTGCCGGCATTCACCGTCATGCGGCGGCCACTCTTCTGCTCGCTGGAGAAGCGGTCGGCAAAGACGCGCACGAGATGCGGAATGTCTTCCTTGCGTTTGCGCAGCGCCGGAATGGTGATCGGGAAGACGTTGAGGCGATAATAGAGATCCTCGCGGAAATGGCCGTTCTTGACCTCCTCAATCAGATCCTTGTTGGTCGCCGAGATCAGTCGGACATTGACCTTGTGTGCGGTGCGGGCACCGACGGTCTCGATCTCGCCCTGCTGCACGGCACGCAAGAGCTTCACCTGCACCTCGAGCGGCAGGTCGCCGATTTCGTCGAGGAAGATGGTGCCGCCGTCGGCTTCCATGAATTTGCCGATGTGGCGCTCGGTCGCGCCGGTAAACGCGCCCTTCTCGTGACCGAAGAGAATGCTCTCGACCAGATTATGTGGGATCGCCCCGCAATTGACGGTGACGAAGGGCTTGTTCGAGCGGTCGCCGCCGGACTGGATGGCCCGCGCCACCAACTCCTTGCCGACGCCGGATTCGCCTTCGAGCACGACGGGGATGTTGGACTGAGCCGCCCGCTGAGCGAGATCAATAACCCGGAGCATCGCCGGGCTTGCCGAGACGATATCGTCGAAGCCGACGGAGCCTGAGCGCGACCGGCGTCCGGCCCGCGCCTTCACCTCGCGCTGGTCGAGCTTCATCGCGTTCGAGATCGACGTGGCGATGCGTTCGGGCGAGACCGGCTTGACGACGAAATCGAAGGCGCCGGCGCGCATCGCCTGCACCACAGTCTCGATGCCGCCCTGCCCCGTCTGTACGATGACGGGGATCTGCGTGCCGAATTCGTGAAGCGCGTCGAGGAATTCGAGGCCGGTCATCTCCGGCATCATCAGGTCGAGCACGATGACATTGAAAAGGCCGCTGTCGCGTTTGACCATTTCCAGGCCGATGCGGCCGTTTTCCGCCTGGTGCACGACATGGCCGTGACGCTCGATTGCGTTCTTGAGCAGGCGGCGCTGCACGGGGTCGTCTTCGACCACGAGGATTTGCCCTGCTCCCTTGAGCTCATTGTAACCGGTCATTGTCGCCTCACTTCATGCGAAACCATAAAGCGCACTCTGACAGGAAGGCTTGAACATCCAGTTTTGAGAAACAATTGCATTTTAACAATTGCAACGGGTCGTTTTCGTGCCGAAGCGAGCCTTTTCATGCACCGAAAGCCCCGCGATGCCGGGCCTTGGCACGCTGACAGCGCCGCGCGTCTTTCAGACGCGCAAAGGTCGCTGTAACACTTTCAATCAACGCATCATGCTTTCCGAAAATCGATTCCGATTTTCGGGCCGATGCGCTAGACAATCAGACCTGTTATGAAAGTGGAGAGGAATTGCGCCCATGAAAATCACGCTCCCGCATGCCGGCCTTCATTTGTCGGCAGCAGCACCGGCTGGGGCCGCCGACCCGGCGCTCGGCGATCTGCCGGTCTGGAAGCTGCAGGATCTTTATCCCTCCGCTACCTCCACCGCCTTCGTCGCCGACATGGAAAAGGCCGGCAAGGCCGCAATCGCCTTTGAAGAAAAGTGGAAGGGCAAACTCACTGAGGCGGCGACGAAGACCGGCGCTGAGGGCATCGGCGCGGCCCTGAAGGAATATGAGGCGCTGGACGACATCATCGGCCGCCTCGGTTCCTTTGCCGGCCTCACCTATTTCTCCGATACCACCAACCCGATAAACGGCAAGCTCTACGGCGACGTACAGGCCAAGATCACCGAATTTTCCGGCCATCTCCTGTTCTTCGCACTGGAACTGAACCGCATCGACGACGCGGTGATCGACGCCTGCATGGCGAATGATCCCGCCGCCGGGCACTATCGTCCTTGGCTGCTCGACCTCAGGAAGGACAAGCCCTACCAGCTCGACGACAGGCTGGAACAGCTCTTCCTCGAGAAGTCGATGACATCGGCCGCCGCCTTCAACCGCCTCTTCGACGAAACCATGGCGGAACTTCGCTACGACATCGATGGCGAGAAAGTGCCGCTCGAAGTGGCGCTGAACAGGCTGCAGGAAAAGGATCCTGAGGCGCGACGCAAGGCAGCCATGGCGCTCGCCGAAACCTTCAAGGCGAATATCCGCACCTTCACGCTGATCACCAACACGCTCGCCAAGGACAAGGAGATCGCCGACCGCTGGCGCGGCTTCGAGGACATCGCCGACAGCCGCCACTTGGCAAACCGCGTCGAGCGCGAGGTCGTCGATGCGCTGGCCGCGGCCGTCCGCGAAGCCTATCCCCGCCTTTCGCATCGCTATTACAAGATGAAGGCGAAATGGCTCGGCATGGAGCAGATGAATTTCTGGGACCGCAACGCGCCCCTTCCGGAAACCTCCAGCGCCATCATCTCCTGGCCGGAGGCAAAGGACACGGTGCTGTCGGCCTACGGCAATTTCGCGCCGGAGATGGCTGATATCGCCAGGCGCTTCTTCGACGAACAGTGGATCGACGCCCCGGTCCGTCCCGGCAAGGCGCCCGGCGCCTTCGCCCATCCGACGGTTCCCTCGGCCCATCCTTATGTGCTCGTCAATTATATGGGCAAGCCGCGCGACGTGATGACGCTCGCCCACGAACTCGGGCACGGCGTGCATCAGGTTCTCGCCGGCGCGCAAGGGGCGCTGATGTGCCAGACGCCGCTGACGCTTGCCGAAACCGCGTCCGTCTTCGGCGAGATGCTGACCTTCCGCGCGCTTCTGCAAAAGACCACCGACACGCGCGAGCGCAAGGCGATGCTTGCCCAGAAGGTCGAGGACATGATCAACACGGTCGTGCGCCAGATCGCCTTCTACGAATTCGAGCGCAAGCTCCACACCGCCCGCAAATCAGGTGAACTCACAGCTGACGACATCGGTGAACTCTGGCTCTCTGTTCAATCGGAAAGCCTTGGGCCGGCGATCAGCATTTCCGAGGGATATGAGACCTATTGGGCCTATATCCCCCACTTCATCCACTCGCCCTTCTACGTCTACGCCTATGCCTTCGGCGATTGCCTGGTGAATTCGCTCTATGCCGTCTACCAGAAGGCCGAGAAGGGCTTCCAGGAGAAGTATTTCGAACTGCTGAGGGCCGGCGGCACCAAACATCACTCGGAACTGCTGAAGCCTTTCGGCCTCGACGCCACCGATCCGTCGTTCTGGAGCCAGGGCCTGTCGATGATCGAAGGGCTGATCGACGAGTTGGAAGCGTTGGACCGAGCGGCCTGATCAGCCCTGTCCCCACGCCAAACCTCTTCCCGCAAGCGGGGAGAGGCGCCGGCTGGCGGACCAGGGAGGTCGCGCTCCAAGAAAGACGCCGCCGATGGCCGAAACCCAACCCTATATTCTGTTCCGCGACGACGCGACCGGACAGGTGATGCTTTTCGCCGAGCCGGCAGAGATCATCCTTGCCAGGACGCGCGCCGAGTTCTTTGCAGGCCTTATCAGGATGGAGCAGGCCAAGGCCGCAGGCAAATGGCTTGCCGGCTACATGGCCTATGAGGCCGGATACCTCTTCGAAGAGAAACTCGCTCCCTTCGCCGGGGAACATCGCGAAACCCCGCTGCTCTGTTTCGGTGTGTTCGACGCTCCACAGCCGGATGCTCATCCGCTTGCCCAGCCAAAACAGCGCCCCGAAAACGAGGAATTTCTCACCGCTCCGAAAGCCGCCTGGGATTTCCCGATATATAAGGAGCGCTTCGACCGCCTCCATAAGCACCTGCGGCTCGGCGACGCCTATCAGGCGAACCTCACCATGCCGGTCGAGGCCCGCTGGAACGGTGATCCCCGGGCCGCCTTCTGGTCGCTGATCGAACGCCAGCCGGTCAAATACGGCGCGCTGGTCGATCTCGGCGGTCCCGTCATCCTTTCGCGGTCGCCCGAGCTTTTTTTCCGCACCGATGAAGAGGGCTGGATCGAGACCCATCCGATGAAGGGCACGGCGAAACGTGGCGCGACTGCCGCCGAGGATGCCGAAATCATCGAGGCCATGCGCCGCGATATCAAGACGCAAGCGGAAAACCGCATGATCGTCGATCTCCTGCGCAACGATATCTCCCGCATCACCGAGGTCGGCACGCTTGACGTCCCGAAGCTCTTCGACATCGAGACCTATCCGACCGTCCACCAGATGGTGAGCCATGTGCAGGCAAGGCTCCGCCCCGATCTTTCGATCCATGACATCTTCTCCGCGCTCTTCCCCTGCGGTTCGATCACCGGCGCGCCGAAGATGCGGGCAATGGAAATTCTCCATGCGCTCGAGGATGTCCCACGCGACGCCTATTGCGGCGCGATCGGCATGATCTCGCCCACCGGCGCCATGCGTTTTTCCGTCGCCATCCGCACCATCACGCTTTTTGAGGGCGGCAGGGCCGTCTTCAATGTCGGCGGCGGCATCGTCTTCGATTCCACCGCCGAGGCCGAATATGAGGAATGCCTGCTCAAGGCCCGCTTCGCCGTCGGCGACCAATGGATTGCGCGATGATCGATTTTTCGCTGATCGAGACGCTGCGCTGGCAGCCCGGCGAGGGCTTCATTCGGCTGCGGCTGCATCTCGCCCGGCTGTCCCGCTCCGCCCGTCGCCTTGGCTTCCCGCAGCCGATCGAGGCAGCGGCCAAGCTCGACGAAGCCGTTGCGGGTGCTGCCGGTCC
>NZ_JALBGX010000162.1:0-13650 GCF_023006465.1 Rhizobium sp. PRIMUS64
CAGGCTCGCCGGTTGCCGCGGGCGCCGGCTCGCCGGTTGGTCCGGCCGCCGATTGCTCGGTTGGCTTGTCGATCGCGAATGGCACAACTTCACGGATAATGAAGAGAAGAACTATCCCGACCAACGTGCACGTCAGCGCGTAGAGAAGGAAATATTTCAGTGCACATCCCTCGCTAATTGGCAGCACCAACTTGACAATGGTGCAAATGATATTTCCTCATTATTGAACGATACTTAAAAAAAGGCAATCATTTTCAACAAGAGCCACGAAATTTCAAAAATGGACAGAACGGGATAAGGTAGTTATTGTAGATATTTAGGAAGCGCATCCCCGATGCTCAATTTATCTTGAGGTCTGAGCAAGCCCAAGGAAGGCCCCGGAGCCCATATCCGGGATCGCCCACGGCAAAGACAGCCCCGGCGATATCGGCTAGATTGCGTGTGCCGGCAGCCTGCTTTCGAGGGTGTGCCCCTCCAGGATCGATGGCGGCAGGGGGATCCGCATGACGGCAATTGCATCTCTGTTTCAGGAAGCCGCCCGCCTTGCTGCGGGATTCCGGCAGGCAACGCCCGCCCGCCACGTGCCCACCCACGACTACGCAGCCTCGCTTGCCTGTTTCGACGAACCGCTGCCGGCGGCCGGTTCCGATATGCTTGATGTCATCAGGCGTCTCTCGGACGGCGCCGAACCCGGGCTGCATGCAACCACAGGGCCGCGCTTTTTCGGCTGGGTCATCGGCGGCTCCCATCCGGTCGGCGTCGCGGCTGATTTCCTCACCAGCGCCTGGGGCCAAAATGCCGGAAACCATGCCGTTGCCCCGGCCGCGTCCGCCGTCGAGACCGTCGCGGCGAGATGGCTTCTCGATCTCTTGCAGCTGCCGGCCGAAAGCTCGGTCGGTTTCGTCACGGGTGCGACGGTGGCGAACTTCACCTGCCTTGCCGCCGCGCGCGGCGAGGTGCTGCGCCAGGTGGGCTGGGATGCCGATGCCAACGGCCTGTTCGGCGCCCCCGAGATTACCGTGCTGATTGGCGACGATGCCCACACGACGGTATTCTCCGCGCTGCAATTCCTAGGCCTCGGCCACGATCGTGTGCTGCGCGTGCGCACCGATCCGGTAGGCCGGATAGACCCGGCCGCGCTGGCGGGCACGCTCGATACGGTCTCCGGTCCCGTCGTCGCCATTCTCCAGGCGGGGCAGATCAATACTGGCGCCTTCGACGATTTCGCCGCCATCATCCCGCTGTTGAAGGCAAAAGGCGCCTGGGTGCATGTCGATGGTGCCTTTGGCCTCTGGGCGCAGGCATCTATGAAGACCAGCCACCTCAGCCGCGGCATCGAAGCGGCCGACAGCTGGGCGACCGACGGCCACAAATGGCTGCAGACGCCCTATGATTGCGGCTATGCCATCGTCCGCGACGAACTCGCTCATCGCCGTGCCATGACGATTGCCGCGAGCTATCTGCCGCTCGCCGGCCAAGGCGAACGCGATCCCTCCCATTACGTGCCCGAGCTTTCGAGAAGGGCACGCGGCTTTGCCACCTGGGCGATGCTGAAACATCTCGGCCGCGACGGCATCACCACCCTCATCGATCAGTGCTGCGCCTCAGCGCGGCTGATCGCCGATCTCCTGTCGCGGCAACCGGGCATCGGCATATTGAACGACGTCGTGCTGAACCAGCTCGTCATCCGCTTCGGAACGGACCTGCCCTCCGAAGAAGGCGACGCGCTGACGCGAAAGACGATCGAAAAGATCCAGGCGGACGGCATGATCTTCGCCGGCGGCGCCAAATGGCGCGGCCGCGACGTCCTGCGCCTCTCCGTCACCAATTTCCAGACGACGTCAGATGAGGCGCAACTCGCCGCACAAAGCATCATCGCTGCGTTCAAGAGTGCCAGCCGAGGGTGATGCATCAACTCCTTTGGTTCGCCCGGATACGGAATTGTGCTATCGCCAGCCTTGTTCACTCCGGGAGAGATCGAAGCGTGAAAAACGTCCTGTTCGTCTGTAGTCAGAACAAGCTTCGCAGCCCGACGGCCGAACAGGTCTTCGCGAACTGGCCTGAAATCGAAGTCTCCTCGGCAGGTACGAATAAGGATGCCGAAAATCCGTTATCGAACGAGCTGGTCGAATGGGCCGATATCGTCTTTGTGATGGAGAAGGCTCACCGTGCGAAAGTCCAGAGCAAGTACCGGTCAGCTCTCAAGGACACGCGGTTGATCTGCCTTCATATTCCTGACGATTACGATTTCATGGATCCCGCGCTCGTGCAGCTGCTGAAGGCAAAGGTGCCCCGGCATCTCTAAGCCTGTTCATGCGACCGTAAAACGCCGCCCGCACAAGGCGGGCAATTCTCCCGTCCGTCCCGCCTCGCGCCAGTAGCGGCACTTGCGGCCAAGCTGCGGGGCCGGTGGTCAAACTTGTTGAGAGACATATTCCGGAAACTCGGCCGCACCGCGACTTAGGGCTTTTACCATCAACAGGCCATCGTCGAAGTAGCCGTTTCTCGCGTAGAACTGATGCGTACGCTCCCTGCCCAGCACCACGGCGATGCGGATCACCGCGCATTCAGTCCGCTCCGCCTCCGCTTCGATCCACGCCATCATCTTGCCGCCGATGCCCTGACTGCGCAGGGCGCTGTCTACCACCACGTTGTCCGCCTCGACATATTTGCCGCACCACAACTGAGTGCCGGTCCACAAACCCGACGCACCCACCATCCGTTCGTCGATGTAGGCTGCTATGCAGCGGTAGTTGCTCTGTGCAAACATGGCTGAAAGTCGTTGGCAAACCACGGCCTCACTCAGGCGACTAACCTGGCTGTACAGAGGGGAAATTGTCATCATCTGATCGAGGCCGACCAGCTCGCGGATGATCACTTCGTCGGACACAGCAGCCCCTATCCTCTCGATCACATGATAGTGCACGCGAACTTGGTCATGATCCATAGGCGTGAACCTCTTACAGTGGACCGCCCGTCTTCCCATTGCCACACGCACCGCTTATAGCTCCCCGCCCGTTCCGATCGCACAAGGAGGAGAGCCATGAACGCCAATGATGTCGCCGCCCATTGGGAGAGCAATGCCGAGACCTGGACGATCTACAGCCGCGCCGGCTACGACAAATACCGCGACGCGCTGAACACGCCGGCCTTTCTGGACATGCTGCCGCCGGTCACCGGCTTAGCGGGGCTCGACCTAGGCTGCGGCGAAGGCTCCAATACCCGCGCCGTCGCCCGCCTCGGCGCCCGCATGACCGGGCTCGACATCGCCCCGACCTTCATTCGCTATGCCGGCGAGAGCGAGGCAGAAGCGCCGCTCGGCATCGACTATGTGCTCGGCGACGGCCAGAGCATCGATTTCCCGGAGGCGAGCTTCGATTTCGTCACCGCCTTCATGTCGATGATGGACATGGCCGACCAGCGCGGAGTGCTGAAGGGCATCCACCGGGTCCTGAAGCCGGGCGGCTTCCTGCAGTTTTCGATCCTGCACCCCTGTTTCGTGCCGCCGACACGCCGCAATATCCGCAATCAGGCCGGCGAGCCCGTCGCGGTGGAGATCGCCGATTATTTCGACGAGAGCGACGGCCGGATCGATCGCTGGATCTTCTCCTCCATCCCCGAGGCCGAACGGGCGACGCTGACGCCGTTTGCCGTCCCGCGCTTTCACCGGACGCTGTCGACCTGGGTGTCGATGATCGTCGAAGCGGGACTGATGATCGAAGCTTTCGGCGAGCCCATGGCGTCAGTCGAGGTGGCTCTCGCCGAGCCAATGGTCGCAGATACCCGCATCGCACCGATCTTCCTCCACGTCAGGGCGCGCAAGGCGTAAGGCCTGTTTTCCCGCCGCCATCTAGGTTTGGAAGGAGGGTGAGTTCTCACCCGACATCATCGTCGCACGGCGACCACCGAGCTGGCGCGATAGCGCGACAGCTGCACCCGGTTGGATTGATTGCCGCCAAACAGGTAGACGTACTGCCGGCGCTGGTCGATGTGATCGAACAGGCTGACATGAAAGCGTCGACCGGTGCGGATCACCACGACATCCCCTCGCCTGGCGGCGCGGAAGAACACCGGCTTGCCGAACTTTCTCCAAGACGCCGCCATATTGGGGTTGGGCGGCGGTTCCCGCGAAGATCGCTTGGCGACAAAGGCCAGAAACGCCCCGCACCACGACACCCTGCGCGGATTGATGCTGAGGAATGAGATGGAGCGTTCATGCATGCTCTTGTACTTGGACGCCGTGCCGAGCATGTCCGCCTCACAGGGCACGGCAAGCACCGTGAGGACGATGACGAGAATAACCTTCATAGTTACCCACCATTGTTTGTATAATGTTGGAAATTCCGAAATGTGGCGAAGAATAAAACAGGCGCGGCAACGTAGATGCGAATTATGGCGTGATTTAGAAACAACTAATACTGGCATTTTGGCGGCGGAAATTTGTCCGAAGCGAGGCGCAGAACTCCGTCGGCGAGCCTCCCTTTGAGGCCGGACACGGCCATCACAAACCCCGCAAAACATATGTTTTTCGGGGCCGAAAGGCTGGAGTTTCGCCATCCCAATCAGGTCCATTCAGACGAGATGGACGGTGTCCGCAATGCTTGAGCAGCAAAACCATTGGCCAAGAGTTGACGACAGCGCGCGGAATTAGCTCCTCACCTATACGAGCTATATTTCCGATGGCTGCTCATAATACTTAAACGTGACGGGAAATACATTGCCCTCGCCCAATTCACCAGCGAAAGCCGGAGGTTGCCCCTCCGGTGCGGACGTGAACGAGCTTAGGAGAGCGGAGGCCAGCGTGGCGTGTCAACCGCGTGGTTGCGCCGGTTCGGGTTGGCCTGTGACCGGGGCAGGATCAGCGGCAAGTGCCCTGGTGACCAGCAATGCTGCGGCGAGAACAGGGACGACCGCCCAGTACGAAAAGCGGATGCCGAAGTGTTCGGCAACGAAACCGAGCAGTGGCGGCCCGGCGAAAAACACAAGGAACGTCGTCTGCCCAAGCGCTGCAACGTTGACGGGTGCGGGTAGATCGGTGCGTCGGGCCGCAGCCGAGATGGCAAGCGGATAAACTGAAGAGCAGCCGATACCTGTCAGGCCAAAGCCTGCGAGCGCGACAACAGGGTGTGTCGCCGTCGCAACCATGACAACACCGATGGCCGCGATCCCAAGCAGAGTGATTGCGACAGGGCGCGGATTGAAGCGGTCGATGACAGGGTCCATGCCGAGCCGCCCGATGGCGATGAACGAGGAGAAAATGGTCACGCTGAGCCCGCCGACGAAGGGTTCGACCGCGAACACGTCCCGCATATAGATAGCCGACCAATCGACGCTTGCGCCTTCGGCAAGAAGCGGAGCTGCGGCGACAAGGCAAAGGGGGAGCAGTCCGATCGTGGGAAAAGCGATGATCGGCGTATCTCCGGAGTGAGCGTCCTGCCGCCGGGGCGCATTCTCGATCCCGGCGAAGACGATCGACCCGGCAATCAAGACCGTCACGAGGACGATGAAGGTATGCAGTTCGATGGAGACGGCAGCCTGCCGCATGCCGGCGGCAACAAGGGCGGTGATGCAGAAGCCGAGGCTCCACATACCGTGAGCCCGGCTCATGATGCGGTACCCAAGCAGCGCCTCATGGCGATCGGTTTCGATATTGGCGTTGATCTCGAATGCTCCGGTGAAAACGCCGGCAATGAAGAACAATGGCACCGCCAGAAGAGCTGAAGGCATCCAGGGGATCAGCGCGAAAAACAACGACGCACCGAAGACGGTGACGAAAGCGGTGGTGCGCGCACCGAGCCTCTCGATGAACCTCACCGAGAACGTCAACCCGCAGAGAACCCCGGAGGACATGACGGCGAGCAGCAGGCCAAGCTCCCCTTCCGTAAGGCTGAACTTAAGCTGAAGGTCGGGCAGCCGCGAAACAAACGCCCCCAGGGAAAGGGCCACGGCAAACTGAATGAAGAAAATACGGTGGTGCGGCTTCATCTCGGGGACTCTGCTCCGATTGGGGCGGGATTGAAGCCCAGGGATCCGACGGCATAGCCGGACATTCCGACGAAATGGCGACTGGCTCGGACACCCGCGGTCTCAGGATTATCGACCACCATTGCTGACAGCCAGTGTCAGCATGATGCAGCCGCCGGTAATTTCACAGCAGCCGCTCAAGACTGGTGTCCGCTTATTGGCGCCATCAGCGATCACCATTCGGCGGTGCCGAGCAGCAATTCTCGCTCCCTGCATCAACGAGAGGCTGCACTGCATAAGATCGCGGATCACGTCTGCGGAATGGGAACGAAGCGCTTGATTTGACGGGCCACGCACTCAATTCATCGAGTGGAACGTCTCAAAAATCAGCGCCCTCAGCCAGCGATGCACGGGATCTGCGTCCATGCGGGGGTGCCACGCCTGCACGATGTTGAAACCCGACACGGCCACGGGCAGGTCAAAGGTTTTGATATGGCTTATCGCGGCGGACTTGCAATATGATTTCGGAATCGAGCCGACCAAATCGGATGCCGCCGCAACTGCTATCACCGCCGGAAAGCTTGGCACGATCAGTCTGACATCACGGACATGGCCCAATTCGGCGAGCACCCTGTCGATCGGACCGGCGAAATCCGCTTGCATCGAGAAGAGCACGTGACCCCAGGCGGCATAGCGCTCGGCCGTTATCCGATCAGCATCGAAGATCGGGTGCCCTACCCTTGCGAGACCGACATACTGATCCTCGAAAAGAGTTTGGCAACGCAGCTCCCCGCTATCTCGCGGGAGGACACCGATGTCCAAATCTATCGCCGCGTCCCTCAAAGCCTGAACGTCCTTGTCCGATCTCGGCGCAAAGCGAAGCCTTATCCCCGGCGCAGCGTTCGTCACAGCGGCGCTCAGACCCGCGGCGTAGAGAAGCACGAATGCTTCATTGGCACGGATCGTGAAGTGGCGCCGCACCTCCCGAATCTCCACGGTCGATGGCGGACTAAGGACGGCTTGCACGGCTTCTTTCAACAAATGTACCTCGGCACCAATCGCCAGGGCATGAGGCGTCGCAACCATGCCGCGCCCGGCCGGCACAAGAATCGGATCACCCAGCGCGGTCCTCAACCGTGACAGCGTCCGGCTCATGGCGGACGTGCTGAGGCCAAGCCGACGGGCGGCGGCCGATACGCTCTGCTCGCGCAGCAACGCATCCAGTGCCACCAAGAGGTTAAGATCGAGATCAGACATGGCTCAATTCTATTCAGGCATGGCGCATTACGCAACGGTCGATTGATTTTGTTGCGTCTGGCGCGGGCAATCAGCAAAGCCTAAGTAGTCGACCGTCCAACAAACATCGAGGAGTTCTCATGTCCCTCACCTACACCGCACCAATTTCTCAGGACGGCCTGGCGTCGCCTCGACGGTACCTGGCTATTGCCATGTTGCTCCTTACGCTTGTTCTTGTCGTTTTGGACGGAGCCATTGCCAATGTCGCCTTACCCCCGATCGCGGTCTCGCTGCACGCGGAGGCGGGTAACACCGTATGGGTCGTCTCGGCCTATCAGCTGGCCGTGCTTGTTGCCATTCTTCCATGTGGTGCGCTGGGTGAAATCTACGGCGCGCGGCGGGTCTTCCTGATCGGCGTCGCGCTGTTCACCGCGGCTTCCGCAGCCTGCGCCTTCGCGGGCGACCTTCCCTTACTGATCCTTGCTCGTTTCGCGCAGGGCTTGGGAGGTGGCGCGATCATGGCGCTTGCCATGATGAACCTGCGCTCGGCCGTCCCGCAGCACATGCTGGGTCCGATCATCGGCATCAACGCCATGGTCATCGCCATTTCTTCCGCTGCCGGCCCCGGCATTGCCGGCGCCATCCTTTCCGTCACGACCTGGCCTTGGCTGTTTGCAGTCAATATACCACTCGGCGCCATCGTTCTGCTCGGCGGCGGTCTGCTCGGGCAAATTCAGGGTGCAAAGCGAAAGCTGAACGCAAAAGTGATGCTGGCCAACACGCTGATGTTCATCCTTTTCTTCTGCGGCGCCGACCGGATAGCGATCGCGCCGATAAGCGGTGCCGTCCTCATCGCCGCCTCGCTGGCCTGCCTTTTCGTCCTGCTGCGCCTTGAACGGACCAGTGACGCACCAATCGTTCCCACGGACCTGCTGGCGGAACCGGCATTCCGCGTGGCGATCATCGCCTCGATATCGTGCTTCTGCGGCCAGATGCTGAGCTACATCGCGCTACCCTTTTACCTTCAACACACGTTGCACATGACGCCGGTTTTGGCCGGTCTGTACATGATGCCCTGGCCTGCCGCGACCGCGATCATCGCGCCCATTTCGGGACGTTTGGCAAACCGCGTCAAGACGGCATGGCTTTGCGCCATCGGCGGCGCGCTGCTCGCCCTAGGCCTCCTGATGGTCGGATTCACCCCGCCCGACCCGAGAGGCATCGCGTTTCTCGTCGGTACTGTGATCGCCGGCCTCGGTTTCGGACTGTTCCAGACGCCGAACAACCGAATTCTCCTTCTGTCGGCACCGAAAGCCAGAAGCGGCGCCGCCGGCGCCATGCAGGGCACCGCGCGGCTTCTCGGCCAAACCCTGGGTGGAATCTGCATGTCGATCATCTTCGCAACATTGCCGTTGTCGAACGCGCTCGAATTTGCGGTCGTCACGGCGGGCGGCTGCGCAGCAATAGCGAGCCTGGTCAGCCTGAGCCGGGCTCGCTACGAAGTGGTGAAACAGCCTGGAGCGGTTTGAACAGACGGTTCGTGGTCGTCCGGGTGAAGAGGGCGTTCTCCGAAATAATGAACGCCCCACGTCTCAGGTGTCCTGCTGCCGGACATTTCTTTCTCGTTGCATGAAGACCGCTTGCCACATCAAGCTTGTAACAATGGGGAGCGCGACGAAGTGGTCGACTTGGCCCGCTCCCCGAGTTGAAGACACCACACTAAACCGACTGAAGGAGGACGTGTCGCTTCTTGCCGACTGATAGCCGGATCACGCCGTCCTGGATGTCGGAGTCGCAAAGCCGCATTGCCTCGTCGTTTACACCGCCACCGTTCACCCGAACCCCGCCGCCGACGATCAACCGCCGTGCTTCGCTTTTCGACTTGGCGAGCCCGGCAACAACCATGGCGTCGACAAGCGGAAAATTGCCGCGAAGGCTATCCGGCAGCCTAACCGTCGGGAGACCGGCCGGCACCTCGCCCGCCTCGAAGGCGCGCCGGGAGGTTTCGGAAGCTTGCGCTGCCGCATCTGCCCCGTGGCAGAGGCTGGTGATTTGGTCGGCAAGGATCTTTTTCGCTTCGTTGATCTCGGAATCCCGAAGCACATCGAGGCGTGCAATTTCACCTAAGGGTAACTCGGTGAACAGCCTGAGAAAACGACCCACATCCGCATCCCCGGTGTTTCTCCAGAATTGCCAGAACTCATAGGGCGACAACCGGCCTGCGTTTAGCCAAACCGCCCCCGAAACGCTCTTGCCCATCTTCGCGCCCGACGACGTCGTCAGCAGCGGGGCAGTCAATCCAAACAGGGCGCGTCCGCCAATCCGCCGTCCAAATTCGACGCCGCTGACGATATTGCCCCACTGGTCGGAGCCACCAAGTTGAAGCAGGCAGCCGCGGCTTTCTGCGAGGACATGAAAGTCGTAGGCCTGCATGACCATGTAGTTGAATTCCAGTAATGTCAGCGATTGCTCCCGTTCCAACCGTTGGCGCACACTCTCCGATGTAAGCATCCGGTTGACTGAAAAATGCGGCCCGATATCGCGCAGGAAATCGAGATAGTTGAGCCCGCCCAACCAGTCGGCATTGTTGACCATGACAGCATCTGTCGGACCGTCCCCGAAAGCGAGGAACCGCTCGAAGACACGCCGGATGCCGATCAGGTTTTTCGTGATCTGCTCTTCGCTGAGAAAGGGACGCGACGTGTCGCGGAAGCTCGGATCGCCCAGGCGGCTTGTCGCACCGCCGAGCAACGCAATGGGTTTGTTGCCGGTCTTCTGGAACCACCGCAGCATCATGATCGGAATGAGATGCCCGACATGAAGGCTGTCGGCGGTGAGATCGAAGCCGTTATAGGCTGTGCCGGCTCCTGAACAAAGCCAGCTGTCGAGTGCTTCCAAGTCGGTGCATTGATGCAGGAAGCCGCGCTCGCTCAAAGTGCGAAGAAAGTCGGATCTAGGTCCGGCGGGCTGAGAGGATAGTATCACGAGGGTCTCCATTTGGGCCGATCAGGCCGGAGACCTACTGTTGACACACGTGCCGCCGACCGTGCGGCGTCTCGAGTGTCAGGAATATGACCTTGCGCCGCTCTATGGGAGCAGCGTGTAATAGAAGCTCGAAAGGTTCAGGGCGCAGGTCATGCATCCTTTTTACCATGCGACAGCGCAATCGCAAGGGGATGCGAACTGACGACATTGAACGGATCGCAACGCTCCCATCCCCGCATCCGCCCACCACAAAAATACTCGCACCCGCATCAATTTGCTTGCCGTTCTGCAATGCGGCATATGTTTGTTCTCATAGGCAAGTGGCATGAGCGGGGAACCATGACGTCGACGCATATGGATAAGACGGGGGATGGCGTCGGCCGGAAGGGCTTTGTCGGACTGGTCATCGGCGCGGTCGGCGTCGTCTATGGCGATATCGGCACTAGCCCGCTCTATGCCTTTCGCGAGGCGTTGAGGCCCTTTGCCGCCGATGGCGTGCATGAGACCGAGGTCATCGGTCTGATTTCGCTGATGGTCTGGACGCTGACGATCATCGTGACCTTCAAATATGTGCTCTTCCTTCTCAGGGCGGACAATGACGGCGAAGGCGGCGCGCTTTCGCTCCTTGCCCTCCTGATGAAGAAGATGGGACGTAACGTGCCGGTGCTCTTCTTCGCCGGCCTGATCGGCGCTGCCCTCTTCATCGGCGATGCGATGATCACGCCGGCCCTGTCGGTGATGTCGGCGCTCGAGGGCCTGAAATTGATCACACCCGCCTTTGCCGAATACGTCCCGCTTGCGTCGGCAGCGATCATGGTCGTCCTCTTTGCCGTCCAGTCGAGGGGAACAGCCGCCGTCTCCAGGCTTTTCGGACCGATCACGGTGTTGTGGTTTCTGGCCATGGCGGCCGGCGGCCTCATCCATATCGGCGACGACTGGAGGATTCTGGCCGCGCTCAATCCGGCCAATGCATTCCTGTTCCTCACCCATGCCGGCAGCGTCGGCCTCATCGTGCTCGGCGCCGTTTTTCTGACGGTAACAGGTGCCGAGGCGCTCTATGCCGATCTCGGGCATTTCGGACGCCGCCCGATCCAGATGGCATGGTTCGTGCTCGTCTTTCCCGCATTGTTGCTGAACTACCTCGGGCAAGGCGCGCTGGTTCTCGCCCATCCCGAAACGGCCGGCAACCCGTTCTTTCTGATGTATCCCGACTGGGCCTTGCCGCCGATGGTTCTTCTGGCGACGATGGCGACGATCATCGCCAGCCAGGCGGTGATAACAGGCGCATTTTCGCTGTCCCGCTCGGCGGTTCACCTCGGCTTCCTGCCGAGGCTCAGGATCAAGTTCACGTCGGAGACCAACACCGGCCAGATCTACGTGCCGGCCGTCAATCTTCTCCTGCTGGTCGGCGTGCTGATGCTGATCTTTTCCTTCGGCGACTCCGAGTCGCTGGCGACCGCCTATGGCATCTCCGTGACTGGAACCATGGTCATCTCGACCATGCTGGTCTTCCAGTTCCTTCGGGTCGTCTGGGGCTACTCCCTCGTGCTCGCCGCCGCCTGGCTGCTGCCGCTCTTCACCATCGAAGTCATGTTCCTGGCGGCCAATCTGCTGAAGATCTACGATGGCGGCTGGGTTCCAGTCGCCCTTGCGCTGGCAATCATGATCCTGATGTGGACATGGACCCGAGGCCAGGCCTATCTGAAGAGGCTGCGAGCCAACAACGAGATCCCGCTCGATTCCTTCATCAGGTCGATCGAGCGAAAGTCGGACCATTCGCCGGTCACCGTTCCGGGAACGGCAGTGTTCCTGACCAGCGTTCCGGACCGGACGCCGAACGTGCTGCTCCACAATCTCAAGCACAACCACGTGCTCCACGAACAGAACGTCATCCTGACCGTGTGGACCGAGGACGAACCTTATGTCCCCGACAGCCGCCGCATCAAGATCAGCCAACTCTCGCCGCGTTTCGTGCGCCTCGACATCACCTTCGGCTTCATGGACGACCCAGATGTCACCAGGGCATTGGCTCTTTGCCGGGAGGGCGGCTTCAAGTTCGAGATCATGAGGACTTCCTTCTATCTCGGCCGCCGGAACCTCGTCAGGACGCCGAACACCGGGCTGCCCGCCTGGCAGGAGCGCATATTCATGGCGCTGGAAGGCTTGGCGATTGATCCTTCCGACTATTTCAACTTGCCGTCCAATCGCGTCGTCGAACTCGGCGAACAGATCGCCATTTAGGTCAGGACGCCGCTCGGCGACATAAGGATCGCGCCGGTATCAGCCCCGGTATCGCAATGCGTTGACGATGATGGCGAAAGCGCGAGGCGCTGAACATCAGGCTTTGGCCGAGATCGCGCTCAATTCCTCGAGATCGAGATCCCGTTCCAGCTCGCGCAACGTCTCATCATCGATCTCGCCGGCGCGGTGGAGGCGGATGAGTTCCCGGCGTCCCGTGGCAACTGCTTCGAGAACGACGTCGAAGTGCGCATGCAGCACCGGTATGTAGTGCTCGGTTCTCTCGGCATAGTCGACGATCGACGTAGCCCGGCGCTGGTAGCGCTCCAGCAATTGCGGATGGATGAGTTTCCCCTCCGCATCATATGCCAGGCTCTGGACGATCCCGAACTGCGCCTGCGCCATGGCGGCTTCGGCCTGGCTCATCGTCAGGCGCGCTCTTTCCGACTCCGGTTCCACCAGCCGCGCCCAGGCGATCACCCGCCCCAATGTCGTGCCCTGTATGAGCACAGTTCCGAGAATGACGGCGAAGGCCGTCACGAGGATGAAGTCGCGGCCGGGAAATCCTTCCGGCAAGCTCAGCGCCAAAGCAAGCGTCACCACGCCGCGCACGCCCGCCCAGCTGAGAACGGTGGCGCCGCCGACGCCGAGCGGCGCGGCGCGTGTGAACCCCAGGGCAGTGCATAACCTGATGACGAAATCGGCGGCGAAGACCCAGGCAAAACGCGCGAGAACGAGCGCCACGAGGATCGCCAGCATCGGCAATCCCATGGTCGCGATCACGGTGGCAAAGCCGCCGCCGCGTTCGACGACATCCCGGAGCGACAGCCCGATCAGGATGAACACCGCCGCTTCCATCAGGAAGATCATCACCGTCCAGAACGAGATGCCGCGCATGCGCATTGCGGCTGAAAGCACGGTGTGCTGGTGCCAGCTCATGATCAGGCCGGCGGTAACCGTGGCGATGACGCCGGAAACATGCAGCTGCTCGCCGAGCAGATAGGCAATCCAGCCGAGCAGCACCGAGGCTGCGATGATGAGATATTCGTCGCCGAGACGCCGGACAAGTTTGTACCATGCCGTTCCCACAACGATGCCGACGACGGCGCCGCCGAGCGCCAGCACGAGGAAGCTGCCGGCCGCCTCCCCCGCGCTGAAGGCGCCCGTTGCGGCAGCGGCAACGGCAAAGCGGAAGAGAACCAGGCCGCTGGCATCGTTGAGCAGGCT
>NZ_JALBGX010000163.1:0-13529 GCF_023006465.1 Rhizobium sp. PRIMUS64
CGACGGGCGCCCTTTCGGCGGGTGCGGCAGGCGGCTGCGGCTTGCGCGCCATCTCGCCCGGCTCTTCGTCGAAGAAGGGCATATCGTCGAAACTATTGCTCATGGCGCGTAATGTAGTGATTCGGGAAGGAAAGACCAGAAAAGATGTTCTGCTTTCATTCCCGAGCCGCCGCTATCCCGGGCGGTAGGTTGCGGGCAGCAATGCCGCCGCAGAGCGCGGCCATGGTGGTCACGCGGGCGAGCGGGGCTAAAATTCGGTTCGCGGCCTGTCGGAACCGGCGCCGATGGGGCGTCCTTGGGTCATCGGACAGCAGTCCGGATCAACACCGTCAACAAGGAGGCCGTTTCATGCCGAAGGTCGTTTCAAATCTCTGGTTCGCCGAGGAAGCACGCGAAGCCGTCGAATTCTATGTGTCTGTTATCCCGGACTCCAGGATCGGTCGCACCACCATTTTGCCGGCGGAAACGCCGAGCGGGCCTCCCGGCAGTGTCGAATTGATCGAGTTCACGCTCGCCGACCAGGCCTTCCTGGCGATGAAGGCCGGCCCGCTCGATAGCTTCAATCATTCCTTCTCGATCGCGATTCTTGTGGAAAGCCAGGCCGAGATCGATCGGATATGGGAGGCATTTCTCGCCAATGGCGGCACGCCGGAGGCCTGCGGCTGGCTGAAGGACCGATGGGGTCTTTCCTGGCAGATCGTGCCGCGCATGCTGTCCGAAATGATCGCCGACAGCAACCGCGAGCGGGCCAGGCGCGTAACCGAAGTGATGCTCGGCATGGTCAAGATCGATGTCGCCGCGCTGGAGAAGGCATTCAACGGCTGAGTCGCGCGGTTAGCGTATGATCACGATGACGGGCGCATAGTCGCGATGCGTCCGTTTCCATCATGTCTGAAGCGGATCGGCACACACTGTCCTGCATCGACTTTGCGCAGATTGGCTGCCAATCGTCGATTTCTCCAGTGCTCGAATCACGGGCGACATTGCACACCTTTTTCATCTTTCTGTCACGTCGCGAAATGTGCTGATACCGCGATGGCACCCTTCTCCACTACAATAAGGAACAGTTTCGTAGAGTAAAAAAATAACCGGTGCATGCACGTTTTTGTGCATTGCCAGAAACAGCCGGTGAGCGTGGAATATACCTGCGAAACTATTGATTCTTAGGAATGTCGTGTCCATCTCCTTGGTATGACGACCTAGAGCCTGTGGCATTAACCTTGAATGGAGGGCCCATGCTGAGTGAATCCGTATTTGATGCGTTCACCCGCACCTATGATGCGCGTCGCGAAACCGATATGTCGATCGCGGAGTATCTCGACCTTTGCAAAAAGGAACCACTTGCCTATGCCAATGCGACCGAGCGCCTGCTCGCCGCGATAGGCGAACCGCAGATGGTCGACACCGCCAGGGACACGCGCCTCGGTCGGATATTCATGAACCGGACCATCCGGATCTATCCGGCCTTTGTCGGCTTCCACGGCATGGAAGAGACAATCGAACGCATCGTTTCCTTCTTCCGGCACGCGGCGCAGGGGCTCGAGGAGCGCAAGCAGATCCTTTATCTGCTCGGCCCGGTCGGCGGCGGCAAGTCATCGCTGGCGGAGCGGCTGAAGCTGCTGATGGAGCTTCATCCGATCTACGTGCTGAAGGCGGGTGACGAGATCAGCCCCGTTTTCGAAAGTCCACTCAACCTGTTCGACCCGGACACGATGGGATCGCTCCTGCAGGAGCAATACGGCATTCCGCTGCGACGCCTGAGCGGACTGATGAGCCCGTGGTGCCTGAAGCGGCTCGATGACTTTGGGGGCGATATTTCCCGCTTCCGTGTCGTCAGGGTACAGCCTTCGCGGTTGCGCCAGATCGCTATCGCCAAGACCGAGCCTGGAGACGAGAACAATCAGGATATCTCGTCGCTGGTCGGCAAGGTCGATATCCGCAAGCTGGAGACCTATTCCCAGAACGATCCCGATGCCTACAGCTATTCGGGCGGCCTCAACCGCGCCAATCAGGGCGTGCTCGAATTCGTCGAGATGTTCAAGGCGCCGATCAAGATGCTGCATCCGCTGCTGACGGCGACGCAGGAGGGGAACTATATCGGCTCCGAGAATATCGGCGCCATACCCTTCTCCGGCATCGTCCTTGCGCATTCGAATGAAGCGGAATGGCAAACCTTCAAGGCCAACAAGAACAACGAGGCCTTCATCGACCGTATTTGCGTGATCAAGGTGCCCTATTGCCTGCGCGTAACGGAAGAGCAGAAGATCTACGAAAAGCTGATCGAGGGATCGGAACTGGCCGATGCGCCATGCGCCCCCGCGACGCTTGAAATGCTGGCCCGCTTCTCGGTGCTTTCACGTCTGCGCAAACATGAGAATTCGACGTACTTCTCGAAGATGCGCACCTATGACGGCGAGAGCCTGAAGGAGACGGATCCGCGCGCCCGCAGTGTCCAGGAATATCGGGATGCCGCCGGCATCGACGAAGGCATGGACGGCATATCGACCCGCTTCGCCTTCAAGGTGCTCGCCTCCACCTTCAATCACGACACCACGGATATTGGCGCCGATCCGGTTCATCTTATGTATGTGCTGGAGCAGTCGATCCGCCGCGAGCAGTTTTCCGACGATGTCGAGAAGCGGTATCTGGAGTTCATCAAGGCCGATCTTGCGCCACGTTACGCAGAGTTCATTGGCAATGAGATTCAGAAGGCCTATCTTGAGTCCTATGCGGATTACGGGCAGAATTTGTTCGACCGCTACGTGGATTATGCCGATGCCTGGATCGAAGACGTGGACTTCAAGGATCCCGATACCGGCCAGCTTCTCGATCGCGAGCTCCTCAACCAGGAACTGACGAAAATCGAAAAGCCGGCGGGAATCGCCAATCCGAAGGATTTCCGCAACGAAATCGTCAAGTTCTGCTTGAGATCGCGGGCAGCCAACGGCGGAAAGAATCCGTCATGGACGAGCTACGAGAAGATCCGGGAAGTCATCGAGAAGCGAATGTTCTCGCAGGTCGAGGATCTTTTGCCGGTCATTTCCTTCGGTTCGAAGAAGGATTCGGAAACAGAAAAGAAACACAGCGAGTTCGTCTCGCGCATGGCTGCGCGGGGCTACACGGAGAGGCAGGTTCGGCGCCTCGTCGAATGGTACATGCGCGTCAAACAGGCAAGTTAATGTGGAGCCAATATGCACATTGTCGACCGTCGGCTAAATCCGCGCGGTAAAAGTCTGGAAAATCGGCAACGGTTTCTTCGGCGCATGAAAGGCGCCGTGCAGCAGGCGGTAAAGCGTTCTCTGCAAAACCGGAACATTCGCGATGTGCTCGACGGCGGTGAGATCAGCCTGCCGATCGATGGAATGGCCGAACCGAGCCTTCGAAGGGGCGACGGCGGCGTCGCCGATCACATCCTGCCGGGAAACAGGGCCTTTGTCGAAGGCGATATCATTCCACGGCCGCCGGGCAGGAAGGGTGGAAAACCAAAAGATGCAGGCGAAGGCGATGGCGAGGACGGCTTCCGTTTCGTGCTGACGCGCGAGGAATTCCTCGATGTGTTTCTGGATGACCTGGAACTGCCCGACCTTGCCAAGCGGCGTCTGACCGAAACCGAGGAGGAAACTCCGTCGCGGGCCGGCTATTCCGTATCGGGATCGCCGTCCAACATCGCCGTCGGTCGCACGACGAGGCTCGCGATGATGCGCCGCGTCGCGCTTCACCGTCCGCGTCGCGAAGAGATCGAAGCCCTGCAGCGACAGATCGAGGAATGCGAGGACGACGAAAGCCGCCTGACGCTTGAGGCAAAACTCAAATCCCTGACGGAAAAAAGCCGGCGCATTCCCTATATCGATCCGCTCGACGTGCGGTATCGCCGCTTCGAAAACGAGCCGAAGCCTGTGGCGAAGGCCGTGATGTTCTGCCTGATGGACGTCTCAGGCTCCATGTCAGAGCACATGAAGGACCTTGCGAAGCGGTTCTACCTGCTGCTCTACCTTTTCCTGTCGAAGCGATACAAGAAAGTGGAGATCGTCTTCATCCGTCATACCGACAAGGCCGAGGAGGTCGACGAGGAAACCTTCTTCTATGGTCCGGCGACGGGCGGAACGCTGGTATCCAGCGCCCTTGCAGCAATGCGCGGGATCATCGCGGCGCGTTTCGATCCGGCAGAGTGGAATATCTACGGCGCCCAGGCTTCGGACGGCGACAACGCCCATTCGGACGGAAACCTGACCGGGCAATTGCTGCGCGAGATTTTGCCGCTGTGCCAGTATTTCGCCTATATCGAGGTCGGCGAAGAGGGCGGCGACTCCTCAATATCCCGTTCACCGCTTTGGATGCTCTATGACGGGATCCGTTCCGAGCTATCGCTTTCGATGCGCAAGGTCTGCCGGCGGAGCGAAATATTCCCTGTTTTCCATGATCTCTTCCAGAAACGTGACGCACAGTCGAGGGTGACGCCATGACCACGGCCATGAGACCAAGAGAGCGGCTTTTGTTCCAGGGAGCCGACTGGGATTTCGCAACTCTCCAGCGCATCCACGACGCCTGCGAGGAGATCGCGCTTAACGAACTCGGCCTCGACGTCTATCCGAACCAGATCGAAGTCATCACCTCGGAGCAGATGCTCGATGCCTATTCCTCCACCGGCATGCCGCTCTTTTACCGCCATTGGTCTTTCGGCAAGCACTTCGCGCATCACGAAACCTTCTACCGCCGCGGGATGCGCGACCTTGCCTATGAAATCGTCATCAACAGCTCTCCATGCATCTCCTACCTGATGGAAGAGAACACGGCGACGATGCAGACGCTCGTCACCGCGCATGCGGCCTTCGGCCACAACCACTTCTTCAAGAACAACTATCTCTTCAAGCTCTGGACCGATGCGGAGGGTATCCTCGATTACCTCGATTTCGCCAAGGGTTATATCACCCGCTGTGAGGAGCGTTACGGCGAGACGGCCGTCGAGCGTACGCTCGACGCAGCCCATGCGCTGATGTCGCACGGCGTACATCGATACGCGGGCAAGACCACCATCGATCTTCGCCAGGAGGAGAAGCGGCAGCAGGAGCGCCGCGCCCACGAGGAGCAGATGTTCAACGACCTATGGCGCACGGTTCCGGTCGGCAAGGCCCGGAAGGCGGGTGACATCGGCCTGGAAAAGCGCCGCGCCGCCCTCGGTCTTCCGCAGGACAACATCCTTTACTTCCTTGAAAAATCGGCGCCGCGGCTGCAGCCGTGGCAGCGCGAGATCCTCCGCATCGTCCGCCACGTCGCGCAATATTTCCATCCCCAGCGGCAGACCAAGGTGATGAACGAGGGAACCGCCACTTTCGTCCACTACCAGATCATGAACCGGCTTCACGAGCGGGGGCAGATCAGCGACGGAAACTTCCTCGAATTCCTGAAGTCGCACGCCAACGTCGTGTTCCAGCCGAGCTACGACGACCGGCGGTTCTCGGGTTTCAACCCCTATGCGCTTGGTTTTGCAATGATGCAGGATATCGAGCGGATCGTCACGACGCCGACGGAAGAGGACCGCACATGGTTTTCCGATATCGCTGGACGAGGCGATGCGATGGCGGTCCTGCGCGACATCTGGGCCAATTACCGGGACGAGAGCTTTATCAGCCAGTTTCTGAGCCCGAACCTGATCCGGCAGTTGCGGCTGTTCCATCTCTACGACGATCCTGAACAGACCGAGGGGGTGCTGGTTTCGGCGATCCATAATGAGCGTGGATACTTGCGCATCCGCCGCCAGCTCTCCCGCGAATATGATATCGGCTGGACCGATCCGGCAATCGATATCGTCGATGTCGATCTCGCCGGCGACCGCCGGCTGTTGCTGCAACACATCATGATGAATGGCTGCTATCTTCAGGAAAATGACACGAAGCTCGTCCTGCAGCATCTCGCCGATCTCTGGGGCTATGACGTATTGCTTCAGGAAATCGACAGTTCCAGCACGGTGGCGAGAGAACACACGGCGAGCCCGCGCAAGATCGTTCAATAATCACCCGTTGTGCTGACGGGCGATAACGTGAACAATTATCGGTGGCAACAAACACAAAGCCTTAGTAGTTTACCGCCGTTGCAATCGCCCACTTGATCTCGACCAGTTTCAGCCTTTGCAGCGATCTTTCCCGGGGCGGATGGCGCGGAGACCAGAGACCATGAGTGAAACGCGGCGCAAGCTGACGACGATCTTCTGTGCTGACGTGCAGGACTATACGCGGCTGATGGGGGCTGACGAGGAGGGGACGCTTGCGAGCCTGAAGCGCTGCCGAGAAGCGATGGGGCGCCTCATCGAAAGCCATGGCGGCCGCGTCATCAATACCTGGGGCGATGGGCTGATCGCCGATTTCCCGAGCGTGGTCGAAGCGGTGCGCGCGGCCGTCGACACCCAGAACGAACTCGCGGGCTTCAACGCCCGCCGTCCGGCCGACGGGCGCATGCTCTTTCGCATCGGCATCAATCTCGGCGACGTGATCGTCGAAGGCGACGACATCTATGGTGACGGCGTCAATATTGCGGCGCGGCTGCAGGCTTCGGCTGCGGCCGGCGGCATCGTCATTTCAAGCACTGTCTACGATCAGGTGCGCAACAAGGTGGCTGTTGGTTTCGAGTTTCTCGGACCGTTGATGGTGAAGAATGTCGATGAAGGCGTGCCGAGCTACGCGGTGAAGATCGGCGATGCCAGGGACGAGACGCCGCCTGCCGAACGATCCGGCCCCGCGCGTCCGCAGCCGCAGCCGCAGCCGGCGGTTATGGCGGCGGCAATCTCCGAGGCAAGGCCGGCACCGCGCGGACGCAGGCTCTACGGCGTGCTCGCCGTCATCGCCGCTGTCCTGATCTGCATCAATCTGCTGTCATGGCAGGGCGTTTTCTGGGCGCGCTTTCCCGTGCTGGCGCTGGCCGTCGTCGCGGCGCTCGCCTGGAACCGCGACCAGACGCTGTTCAACCGCAAGATCACCTCGCTGGCGATCGTGGCGCTCGGCATTGCCGGCATCAACCTCTTCACCTGGACGGGGCAGTTCTGGGCGATGTGGCCGATACTGGGGATTGCGGCCGTCATGGGCGTGCGATGGTCGATGCGCCGATAGACATCCAACCCGCATCGTCAGAGATTTTGTGCAATATTTCGCCCGACAATCGGCGGTGTCAAAGACAGCGGCGAGTGTTCGTTCAAGCAAAAGTGAGCGGTCGGGTTATTTCCATTCTTTGCTGATATTACAAATCGGTAATGCCGGCTGCTTATGCTTGCCGGTAAGCTGTAAACGCGCGATATTGTCGCATCAGACGGGAATCTTGATCCCGCAGCGCCTCTTTCGACCGACCCTGGTCCAACCTCGAGTCCCTCTGGAGACGTGAATGGCCTTTTGGAAGCAGTTTATACTGTCGCTCATCGTCATTGTTGCCGGCTTTGCCGCGTGGGTTTTCTTTGTGCCCGGCGCCGGCGATACGATGCGCGATGCAGGTATTCCAGACAGCATCGTTTCCAAGATCGCGCCGAAGGCTGAGGAGACGGCGGATGCCGACGCTCCCGCCCGGGCGCAAGGGCAGCAGCGCGGCGACGGACAAGGGCAGGGACAGAACCGCCGCAATGGCGGCGGGCGCAACAGCGCCATTCTCGTCGCGACGCAGGCTGTCGTCCAGGGCGTCGTCAACGACCGGCTGAACGCCATCGGCACGGGGGACGCGATCCGCTCGGTGGCGGTCACGCCGCAGGCATCGGGCACGATCCGCGAAATCCTCATCAAGTCTGGTGACAGGGTGAAGGCCGGGCAGGTGCTCGCCAAGCTCGACAGCGAAGAGCAGGTGATTGCCCGCGGCCAGGCTGATGTAGCGGTCAAGGCTGCCGTCGAGAAGTCCAATCTCTATCACAACATCAAGTCCAGCGTGTCGCGCATGGACGTCTTCGATTCCGAGATTGCCGAGCAGGGCGCGCGGCTGCAACTGCAGGCCGCCGAGCTCAATCTCGCACGGCGCAACATCACCGCGCCGATCGACGGCATCGTCGGCATCGTGCCGGTTAATATCGGCGACAACGTCACGACGAGCATCCCGATCGTCACGCTCGACGACCGTTCGGAAATCCTCGTCGATTATTGGGTGCCGGAGCGTTTCGCCAATACTGTGTTGGTCGGTCAGCCGGTCGAGGCGATGTCGGTGGCGCGGCCGGGACAGGTCTTTTCCGGCGTGGTCGAAGCCGTCGACAACCGCATCGACGCGGCAAGTCGCACACTTCGCCTGCGCGCCAAGATCGACAATAGTTCGGATGAGTTGCGCGCCGGCATGTCCTTCAGCGTCAGCATGAAATTTGCCGGCGACAAATATCCGGCGGTCGATCCGGTCTCCGTGCAGTGGGATTCACAAGGGTCATTCGTCTGGCAGGTCAATGACGACAAGTCGCGCAAGGTGCGGGTCAGCATCGTGCAGCGCAACCCGGATTTCGTGCTCGTCAAAGCTGAACTCAAGGACGGCGACAAGATCGTGACGCAGGGCCTGCAGCGTGTGCGTGAGGGCGGGGCGGTGCGTGTGAGCGCCGATGTCGCCGCGACTGCGGAGGTCGCCACCCAATGAGCGTGACCGAGATTCATCAGGACAGGGCCTCGGGCAAGCAGAGCTTCACCGCACTTTTCGTTCGCCGGCCGATCCTGGCGCTGGTGTTCAACACGCTGATGGTCGTCGCCGGCCTTGCCGCCTATGTCGGCGTCGAGGTGCGCGAACTGCCGGATGTCGACCGTCCCGTCGTCACCGTGCGCACCACCTTCGACGGCGCTTCGCCGCAGACGATCGACCAGGAGTTGACCAAGGTGATCGAGGGGGCGGTCGCGCGCGTCAGCGGCCTGAAGTCGATTTCGTCGACCTCTTCCTTCGGCCAGAGCCGGGTCACTCTGGAATTCTCGGATGCGATCGATCTCGCGGTCGCCGCCAACGACGTGCGCGACGCGATCGGCCGCATCACCCAGAACCTGCCCGACGAAGCGGACGCGCCGCAGATCGTCAAGGCGGATTCGGATTCCTCGGCGATCTTGCGACTTGCCGTCACCTCCACCAAGCTCAACATGGACGACCTGACGCAGCTCGTCGAAAACGAGGTGATCGATCGCCTCGCCTCCGTCGACGGCGTTGCCGACGTCGAGGAGTATGGCGACCAGGAGAAGGTCTTCCGCGTCGACGTCGACCAGGGCGCGCTCGCCAGCCGCGGGCTGACCATCGGCGACCTGACGAAGGCGCTCGACAATGCCGCACTCGACGTGCCGGCCGGATCGCTGAAGAGCAATACGCAGGATATCGTGGTGCGCGCCACCGCCAACCTGCAGACGCCGGCGGATTTTTCCAACGTGATCCTACAGGACCGCGTCCGGCTCGGCGACGTCGCGACGGTGATGCTCGGGCCGCGCGACGGCGAAACGGCGCTGCGCTCCAACGGCAAGCCGGGCATCGGCCTCGGCATCATCCGCCAGGCGCAGTCGAATACGCTGAACATCTCGACCGGCATCAAGGCGGCTGTCGACCAACTGTCGAAGACGCTGCCCGAGGGCACGACGATTGCCATCACCAGCGACGACGCCGTCTTCATCCAGGGCGCGATCCACGAGGTGGTGCTGGCGCTGGTGCTCGCCGCCGTCATCGTCACCGCCGTCATCTATCTCTTCCTGCGCGATTGGCGGGCGACGCTGATTCCGGCGGTCAGCATGCCGGTGGCGCTGATCGGCACGCTGGCGGCGATCTATATGGTCGGCTTCTCGATCAACATCCTGACGCTGCTCGCGATCGTGCTGGCGACCGGCCTCGTTGTCGACGATGCGATCGTCGTGCTCGAAAATATCGTGCGCCGGCGCGCCGAAGGCATGGGACCGCGCGCGGCCGCGGTGCTCGGCACGCGTGAGGTGTTCTTCGCCGTGATCGCCACGACGGCGACGTTGGCGGCGGTGTTCATTCCGCTCTCCTTCCTGCCGGGACAGGTCGGTGGACTCTTCCGCGAATTCGGCTTCGTGCTCGCCTTTTCGGTCGGGCTGTCGTCGATCGTGGCGCTGACGCTGTGTCCAATGCTTGCCTCGCGCATGCTGACGAAGCCGATGCTCGAAGATCACGGCGTGCTCGGCCGCTTCGGCGGGGCGCTTGCCAATCTCTACAAATGGGCTCTGCACGGCTGTCTCAACGCGCCCTTCGTCGTCATCCTGTTCTCGGTGATCTTTGCCGGTGCGGCACTCGTCGCCTTCTCGACGGTCAAGAGTGAGCTAACGCCCGAAGAGGACCGGTCGATGGTGATGATGCGGCTGACGACGCCGCAGGGATCGAGCCTCGAATATACACGAGATAAGATGCAGCTCGTCGAAGAATATCTGCAGCCGCTGGTCGACAGCGGCGACATTCGCAACGTCTTCTCGATTTCCGGCCAGGGCGGTTCGCTGAACAGCGGCTTCATGGTGCTGACGCTTGCCCCCTGGGGAGAGCGCCAGAGGACGCAGGCGGAGATCGTCGGCGATATCAACCAGGCGGCCTCAAGGGTGCCGGCTCTGCGCGGCAACGCCATCTCATCGAACAGCCTGCGCATCCGCGGCGCAGGCAGCGGCGTGCAGATGGCGCTGATCGGCAATGATCACGAGGCGCTGACGGCGGCGGCCGCCAAGCTGGTGCAGGCGCTCGAGGCCACTGGCCAATACGAGACGCCGCGCCTGACTAACGAGCCCAGCCAGGCGCAGGTGTCGGTGACAATCGACCGCGAGCGCGCCTCGGATCTCGGCATCGACATAACCGGACTTTCGACGGCAATCCAATCGCTGCTCGAAGGGCGCTCGGTGGTCGACGTCTTCGTCGACGGCGAATCCTATCCCGTGCTTCTGACCTCGACGACGCGGCCGATCGACGATCCGACCGACCTCGAGAACGTGTTCCTGAAGACCGGCGATGGAAAGATCGTGCCGATGTCGGTCATTGCCACGATGAAGGAAGGGTCGGTCGCGCCGCAGCTCAACCGCGAGCAGCAGCTCGCCTCCGTCGCGATCACCGCCGGCCTCAGGAACGGCATGTCGCTCGGCGATGCCGTCAGCCGAGTGACGGCTCTTGCCGAGCCGCTGCTGCCGCCAGGCTCTCGCTTGCTGCCGCTAGCGGAAGCGGCGACTCTCGAAGAGAATTCGAGCGGCATGGCGCTGACCTTCGGCTTCGCCATCGTCATCATCTTCCTGGTGCTGGCTGCGCAGTTCGAAAGCGTGCTGTCCTCGCTGATCATCATGTCGACGGTGCCGCTCGGTCTTGCCTGCGCCGTCTTCGCGCTTGTTATCACCGGCTCCAGCCTCAACATCTACAGCCAGATCGGCCTGGTGCTGCTGGTCGGCGTCATGGCGAAGAACGGCATCCTGATCGTCGAATTCGCCAATCAGCTCCGCGACCGGGGCGAGGATGTGCGGTCCTCGATCGAGAAGGCCTGCGCGCTACGCCTTCGCCCTGTGATGATGACGATGATCGCCACCATCCTCGGCGGCGTGCCGCTGGTCTTTGCCCATGGCGCGGGCGCCGAAGCGCGCGTTGCGCTCGGCTGGGTGATCGTCGGCGGTCTCGGTTTCGCGACGCTGGTGACGCTGTTCATCACGCCGGTCGCCTATCTGCTGCTTGCCCGCTTCGCCAAGCCGCACGCCCATGAGGAGGCGCGCCTGCACGAAGAGATGTCGGTCGCCACGCGGCCGCGCGCTGCGCCCGACGACGAGCAGCTGCAGGCCGCCGAATAAGGCGTTCATCCGATTTCGAAGGCCGCCGGACTGCCGCACAACCCCTTAAATCGGAATGGATTTAAGGATAAATTTTGCAGCAATTCAAGGTGCTACACCGTCCTTTGCGGGTCTGAAAAGACGCGGGGCGCTGTAATCCGGCGGCGCTCCTCATGGTGTATGAAACCTTGCGAAATAAGATAAATTACTTCTGAAGTTTAGTCGTTTGTTAAGCATAAACGGCAATGATTGTTATCAGTAACCGACTGGTCTTCTTCGTTTCTTGGAGGCCGCAACGCGCTGGAATTCCAGCGACCCCGGACATGAGAGTCCGCGCGGACGGTTCATTTCTTGTGCAGTTTGCGTCCTGTTGTGTTTTTGGAGTTTAGTTCCGTGAGTATTTACCAGCGCGTCTCGGTGGATGCGGCGCTTCATGTGCTGCGCGATATCAACCGCAATATGGCGGTCACGCAAAACCACATCACCACCGGCAAGCGCGTCGCGGAGGCCAGAGACAATTCCGTCTACTGGTCTGTCGCGACCACTGCGCGAACCGACAACAAGGCGATTTCAGCAATCCAGGATGCGCTCGGTATGGCGGCGGCGACGATGGGAACGGCCTATACCGGCGTTCAGAACGTCATCGATGTCGTCTCGGAGATCAAGGCCAAGCTGGTTGCCGCGACCGAAGATGGCATCGACAAGAACAAGGTCAACGAAGAGATCAAGCAGTTGCAGGAGCAGTTGCGCAGCGTCTCCGAGGCGGCGACTTTCAACAGCGACAACTGGGTGGTTCTCGACAACAACGCGACGCCGACCCAGCCGCGCCAGATCCCGGCCTCCTTCATCCGCAATGCCGACGGCACGATCTCGGTCGGCATGCTGAGCTACCATATCGACACGACGCCGACCGGGAGCACCTCCTCCAAGGACGCGCGCTACCTGATCGACGATCGCGCCACCGGTTCGGGCGAATACGGCGTGCTGACATCGGCCTATTTCGCCACCGAGCTCGGCGCCTCGCAGAATTATGTGCTGATGGAGAGCAAGAACGGCACGACCACGGGGCAAGTGGTGATTTCGCTCTCGGACGTCACGACGAAAGGACAGGTCAGCGAAATGATCAGTGTCGTCGATGCGGCACTGACGCAGCTGACGACAGTCGGTTCAGCCTTCGGCGCGTTGGAGAAGCGCATCAACCTGCAAAACGACTTCGCCACGAAACTCCACGACAACATCACCGCCGGCATCGGACGGCTTGTCGATGCGGACATGGAGGAAGAGTCCAGCAAGCTCAGGGCGCTGCAGACGCAGCAACAGCTCGGCCTGCAATCGCTGAATATCGCCAACGCGACCTACGATACGGTCAGGCAGTTGTTCCAGAATTTCTAAGAGTGCGGTCACCCAGCCATCCGCCCTCGTGGTTCGAGACGGCCTTTCGGCCTCATGACCATGAGGGCTGATTGTCGCGCTGGCCGCAGAGGCTATCGTTCTGCCATACCGTCGCGCAGGCGCACTACTCGCTAAAACTGGTGATATCTGCGCATTCCCGCAACATCGCTTCTGTTTCGGCGCCTGAAATTCCCCTATCAAGGGAACATCTTCATTTTCTTGCCGCAATCCTTGCCATTTGCTCGGATCAGTCGAACGGAGACCGTCCTGTCCATGATCAAAAAATTCGTACTTCTCGCTATTGCCGCAAGCTATCTCAGTGCCTGCACGACGACCGACCCCTATACCGGTGAACAGAAGGTTTCCAATACGGCGGGCGGCGCCGCGCTTGGCGCCCTCGGCGGCGCTCTCGTCGGCGTGGCTGTC
>NZ_JALBGX010000164.1:0-13404 GCF_023006465.1 Rhizobium sp. PRIMUS64
CGGTGGTCGAGTTCGGCCTGGACGACCGGCGGGAAATCCTCGACCTTCGGCATGCGCACCGGTTCGGGCGCCTGGCGGATGGTCGGCTCCTGCCGGACCGGCTGCTGCTGAACCGGCTGGCTTATGACAGGCTGGCTCATGACGGGCGCCGGAGCCTGCTGCTGCACCGGGGCCGGACGCATTGCCGGAGCTTCCGGTGCAGGCGCGAAGATCTTGCTCTGCGGACGGAAGGTTTCCTGCTGTACTACGGGCTGCTGCAGCGGTGCGGCAGCACGCGGGGCCGGAATTTCGAGCTCGCGTTCCATCTCGGCTTCGCGGATGGTCTGCGCGATCGGATCCATGGCCTTCGGTGCCTGCATCACGGGGGCAGGCTGAACTGCGGCCGCTGCCGGAGCAACAGCCGCGGAGGGACGGATAGCGGGCCTTGCTGCCGGCTGGAGGTTCCGCTCGGCGGCTTCGTTCATCGCCCGGTCGATGCCGGTTGCGACGACCGAGACACGGATGATGCCTTCGAGCGATTCGTCGAAGGTGGCGCCGAGGATGATGTTGGCGTCAGGATCGACTTCCTCGCGGATGCGGGTCGCGGCTTCGTCGACTTCGAAGAGGGTGAGGTCGCGACCGCCGGTGATGGAGATCAGCAGGCCTTGGGCGCCCTTCATCGAGGTTTCGTCGAGCAGCGGGTTGGCAATCGCAGCCTCTGCTGCCTGCAGCGCTCGGCCGGAGCCTGAGGCTTCGCCGGTGCCCATCATCGCGCGGCCCATTTCGCGCATCACCGAGCGGACGTCGGCGAAGTCGAGGTTGATCAGGCCTTCCTTAACCATCAGGTCGGTGATGCAGGCAACGCCCGAATAGAGAACCTGGTCGGCCATGGCGAAGGCATCAGCGAAGGTCGTCTTGTCGTTGGCAATGCGGAAGAGGTTCTGGTTCGGAATGACGATCAGCGTATCGACAGACTTCTGCAGTTCCTGGATGCCCATCTCGGCCAGACGCATGCGGCGCCCGCCTTCGAAATGGAACGGCTTGGTGACGACGCCGACCGTCAGGATGCCCTTGTTGCGGGCCGCCTGCGCGACAACGGGAGCAGCGCCCGTGCCCGTGCCGCCGCCCATGCCGGCGGTGACGAAGCACATATGCGTGCCGTTCAGGTGATCGACGATCTCGTCGATGCACTCCTCGGCGGCCGCGCGGCCGACTTCCGGCTGCGAGCCGGCACCGAGGCCCTCGGTGACGTTGACGCCGAGCTGGATGATGCGCTCAGCCTTCGTCATCGTCAGCGCCTGCGCATCCGTGTTGGCGACGACGAAGTCGACGCCCTGGAGGCCGGCGGTGATCATGTTGTTGACGGCATTGCCGCCACCGCCGCCAACGCCGAACACGGTGATGCGCGGCTTCAGCTCTGTGATGTCAGGCTTTTGCAGCTTGATGGTCATGGTACCTGTTCCTTCTCTCTCTGGCCGCATCGCCACGCCGGCCAATTACTCAATTTCAGAAACTTTCCTTCAGCCACTGGCCCATGCGGGCTATACGGCTGTTATTTCCTCCAAGCGACATGAGCAGACCGCTCTGTGACGCATGTGTCTCCATGTCCGCGACCTGCGGATAAATCATCAGGCCGACGGCCGTCGAAAAGGCCGGACCCTTGGCAGCCGTCGGCAGCCCCGAGACGCCCATCGGACGGCCGATGCGGACGTTGCGGGCAAGGATGCGCCGCGCCACGTCGGCAAGGCCGGTCAACTGGCTCGCCCCGCCGGTCAGCACGACACGCTTGCCGACGATCGGGCTGAAGCCTGAGCGCTGGATACGGTCGCGTATCAGTTCCATCGTCTCCTCGATTCGCGCCGATACGATGCGCGAAACCAGTGCCCGCGGCACCTGCGACGGCTGGTCGCGATCGTCCTCGCCGATCGGCGGGATCGAGATCAGCTCGCGCTCGTCGGAGGAATTCGAAAGCGCCGAGGCATGCACGACCTTCAGCCGCTCCGCATCCTCGATGCGGGTCGAAAGGCCGCGCGCCAGGTCGGTGGTGACGTGATGGCCGCCGAGGCCGACGGCGTCCGTATGAACGAGCTTGCCCTCGGCAAAGACCGAGATCGTCGTCGTGCCGCCGCCCATGTCGATCGCCGCGCAGCCGAGTTCGACCTCGTCGTCGACGAGAGCTGCAAGACCCGATGCATAGGGCGTGGCGACGATGCCCTCGACCGACAGATGCGCACGATTGACGCTGAGTTCGAGGTTCTTCAGCGCCGAGCGCTCCGCCGTCACCACATGCATGTCGACGCCGAGCGCATCGCCATACATCGCCAGCGGATCGCGGATGCCGCGCTCGCCGTCGAGCGAGAAGCCGGTCGCCAGCGAATGCAGCACCGAACGGTCCTGGCGCAGCGACTGCTGGCAAGCGGCCGACAGCACCTTCTTCAGATCATTGAGCTCTACTTCCTGGCCGCCGAGATCGATCGTCGCGGTGTAGATGTCGCTGCCGAGCCGGCCAGCCGTCAGGTTGACGATCAGGCTCTCGACGGTCAGTCCCGCCATGCGCTCCGCCGCGTCGACTGCAAGGCGGATGACGCCTTCCAGCGCGTCGAGATCGGCAATCACGCCGGTCTTGATGCCGCGGGAACGCTGGTGGCCGATGCCGATGATCTCGATATTGTGCGTGCGACCCGGCAGGATCTGGCTTTCCTCGCGCGGCGTCAGCCGGCCGATCATGCAGACGACTTTGGTCGAGCCGATGTCGAGCACCGAAACGACATGTGACCGCTTCGACGAAAGCGGCTTCAGGCGCGGTAATCCGAAATGGGATGAACCGAACAAGCTCATATATTCTGCCCCGCCTTCTTCAATTCTTTCGTACGCTCCGTCACTGCCGTCTGCCTGCGGACCGCCGCCTCCGGCGTCAGCTGGATGGCGGTTCTGTCGGACAGTCGGAGATCGACTGCGGCAATGTCCCGCTCCAGGAGTTGGTGCTCCTTGTCGAACTTCGAAAGCGTCGCCAGTGCCTGGTCGATGCCATCTTCCGGCAGCTTGACGACGACGCCATTGTCCATGTGCAGGTCCCAGCGACGGCCTGATATCCAGACATAGGCCTTCACGCGGGCCTTCACGTCGGGCCACTTCGAGAAAGCGTCGTCGAGCGAAGCCGCTGCCGTTTCGGCATCGCGGCCGACGACGAGCGGCAGCGCCGAAAACTTGTTGTCGCGCAGCGGCGCAATGACGCTGCCGTTCTTCTCGATCAGGGAAAGCTCCTGCCCGTGCTGCCAGATCGCATAGGCCTGGCGCTCCTTGAGCTTCACCTCGATCGTTTTCGGATAGATCTTGCGGACCTCGACACTTTCGACCCAGGGAAGATGCGCGATCTTCCGGCGGGCGGCATCGACGTCGAGGGCCACCAGCGAGGTCGTGCCGTCAAGGCCGATCAGCTGCAGGATCTCGATTTCGGAGGTCTCCGAATTGCCGGAGACCTTGACGTCCTCGATCGCAAAACCCGCCGCCGTCGTCGTCGCCTGCGCGACAGCTTCGGTGTGACCGCCAAGCGACATACCGTAAAACCCCGTCGCAGCCAGGAAGGCGAGCGCCGAGACCGTGCCCGTATGAACAGGAATATGGATACGGCCGCTGCAGAGGCTGATCAGGAAGCGCGTGACGCGGCGCAGTGGACGCGGCAGCACGAACCGCTCTTCGGCTTCCATGATCGGAAGCACGGCATGATGGCTGGGGCGCCCAATCCTCTTGACTGTCAACGCAAACAAGACGCGTCCTCCACCATCCACCGGAGAAACTGACCAAACGAATAGCCGGCATGACCGGCCATTTCGGGCACGAGCGAGGTTGGGGTCATACCTGGCTGGGTATTGACCTCCAGCCAGATGATTTCGCCGTCTTCGGAGAAACGATCGTCGTAACGAAAGTCCGACCGACTGACGCCGCGACAACCGATTGCCTGATGCGCCCTTAGGGACAATGTTTGTATTTTTTGGTAAATATTCGGTGAAATTTTCGCGGGGATGACGTGTTTTGAACCGCCCGCCGCATACTTGGAGTCGTAATCATAAAAATTGTGTCCCTGCGGCACCACTTCCGTGACGCCGAGCGGCGTTTCGCCCATGACACCGCAGGTGAGCTCGCGACCGTAAACATAGCGCTCGACGATCACCTCCTCGCCGTAACGCCACTCAGGCGAGCTGACGATCTGCGGCGGATGCGCCTGATCTTCCGTGACGATGACGACGCCGAAGCTCGACCCCTCGCGGACGGGCTTCACCACATAGGGCGGCCTCATCGGATGCGTCGAGGGAAAGGAGAAACGGTTGACCACCTGCGATTCGGCGACCGGAATGCCGGCGGCGGCAGCGACACGCTTCGCCTTGGCCTTGTCCATCGCCAGCGCCGAGGCAAGCACGCCCGAATGCGTATAAGGGATTTCGAGATATTCGAGGATGCCCTGAATGGTGCCGTCCTCGCCGAACGGGCCGTGAAGGGCATTGAAGACGACATCGGGTTTCAGCGCGGCAAGTTTCTCGGAAACGTCACGCGCCACGTCGATGCGCGTCACGTCGAAGCCTTCCGCCTCGAGGGCTTCTGCGCAAGCCTTTCCCGAGGAAAGGCTGACGGGCCTTTCCGAGGAAAATCCGCCCATCAGGACAGCGACATGCTTGCGACTCATCAACACCCCCAAAAATAACTTTCATTTTCGAAATCGACGCTTGCGCGAAGCTGTCTGCGCCGTTTCAGGCCTTTGTCCGACCTGGGTGCATTAGAGCATCATTATGGTTAATGAAGTGTTTACTTTCGTTAACTCCATGTTGCCGCGCCCATGATTTTTTAACCTTCGCGTCTTCGGGAGTGTCGGAGCGAAGGTGCCCATCGTTCTGTGGAAACAGAAATGCCCGCGCGGAAAAACCGCGCGGGCTCAATGGGATAGTTCGATGTCCTGTAGTCAGTCGGCGTCGTCGAGGAATTTCCAGACGAGTCCGCCAAGCGCCCCACCCGCAAGCGGCGCAATCCAGAACAGCCAGAGCTGCTGCAGCGCCCAGCCGCCGACGAAAAGCGCCTGGCCGGTGGAACGCGCCGGATTGACCGAGGTGTTCGTCACGGGGATAGAAACGAGATGGATCAGCGTCAGTCCGAGGCCGATCGCAAGCGGCGCGAAGCCGGCAGGCACCCGGCTGCTGGTCGATCCCAGGATGATGATCAGGAAGAACACGGTCAGCAGCACTTCGATCAGCAGCGCCGAAAGCAGTGAATAACCGCCCGGGGAATGATCGCCATATCCGTTGGCGGCAAAGCCGCCGAGTTCGAAACCCGCCTTGCCGCTGGCGATGAGATAAAGCAGCGCCGCGGCGGCGATGGCGCCGACAACCTGCGCGACGACATAGGGAACGAGGCGCGCCGCCGGAAACCGGCCGGCAACCGTAAGGCCAAGCGAGACGGCGGGATTGAAATGACCGCCTGAGATGCCGCCCACGGCATAGGCCATGGTGAGCACCGTCAGACCGAACGCAAAGGCCACGCCGACAAAACCGATCCCAAGCTCGGGATAGGCCGCGGCCAGCACGGCGCTGCCGCATCCGCCGAAGACCAGCCAGAACGTGCCGAGAAACTCGGCAACTAGACTCTTTTGCATACGCGCCTCCTTAACCTCAACCAAGAGTTTAAGTGAATCCGTTACAATTCGATTCCGGTCAAGCGCGCGGACATTGCCGCGGCAAGCTTCACGCAAGGATCGAGAAGTGGGTGGAGATGCGGTACCTGCGGCGCAAGGAGACGTTTTCTCAGGCCTGAAATTGCGTTAAGACCCGCCGGCCTCCCAAGGCGATTCATAAAAATACTGATTGGATTGAAAATGACAGACGCGATCTCCGCATCGCCGACTCCTGCCTCGAACAGCGCGCAAGTCAATTCCCCGGCTCGCGTCCTCATCGCCAGCCTTGTCGGCACCACCATCGAATTCTTTGACTTCTACGTCTATGCGACGGCAGCCGTCCTCGTCTTCCCGCATCTCTTCTTCCCGGCAAGCGATTCGAACGCCGCAACGCTGCAGTCGCTCGTCACTTTCTCGATCGCCTTCTTCGCCCGCCCCATCGGCGCCGTGGTGTTCGGTCATTTCGGCGATCGCATCGGCCGTAAGGCGACGCTCGTCGCCGCGCTGATGACGATGGGGCTTTCGACCGTCTTGATCGGCATGCTGCCAGGCTATGATGCGATCGGCATCGCCGCGCCGCTATTGCTGGCGCTTTGCCGCTTCGGTCAGGGCCTCGGCCTCGGCGGCGAATGGGGCGGCGCCGTCCTGCTTGCCACCGAAAACGCTCCTCCCGGCAAGCGCAGCTGGTACGCCATGTTCCCGCAGCTTGGCGCGCCGATCGGCTTCATCCTTTCCTCCGGCTTCTTCCTCATCCTGGCGGAAACGATGAGCAACGAGGATTTCCTCGACTATGGATGGCGCATTCCCTTCATCGCCAGCCTCGCCCTCGTCGCCGTCGGCCTCTATGTCCGCCTGAAGATTGCTGAGACGCCGGAATTCCGCAAAGCCGTCGAAAAGCACGAGCGCGTCGCCGTGCCGATCGAGGTGGTCTTCCGCGGTCATCTGCGCAGCCTGATCCTCGGCACCTTCATTGCCGTCGCGACCTTCGTGCTGTTCTACCTCATGACGGTCTTCACGCTCTCCTGGGGCACGACACCCTTGGAAAGGGGTGGGCTCGGTTATACGAGAGAACAGTTTCTGGTCGTCCAGCTTGTCGGCGTCGTCTTCTTCGGCCTGACGATCCCGCTCTCCGGCTGGCTCTCCGATCTCTATTCGCGCCGCACCATCCTGACGCTGACGACGATTGCCATCGCGATCTTCGGCTTCTTCTACGCGACGCTGTTGACCAGCGGTCTCACAGGCGCCTTCCTATGCTCGATCATCGGCCTCGCCTTGATGGGCTTCACCTACGGTCCGATCGGCGCTGCCCTTGCCGCGCCCTTCCCGACCATGGTGCGCTACACCGGCGCCTCGATGACCTTCAATCTGGGTGGCATCTTCGGCGCCTCGCTCGCTCCTTATATCGCCACCTGGCTCGCCACCCATTACAGCCTCGACTATGTCGGCTACTACCTCGCCGCCTCGGCGGTGATCTCGCTGGTCTGCATCCGGCTGTCGGGCCGCGAGGAAGTCTGAACCTCGAGTAGCAAGTCAACAACAAGCCGCGACGGCCACCGTCGCGGCTTTTTTATTGATGCCGTGAGCACTTCCGGTTAACCGGAACACTCACGGCAAAACGGGGAACAGATCATGCGATGCCTCATTACCGGCGCAGCCGGCTTTGTCGGTGGGCCTCTCGTCGAAAGACTGCATAGAGAGCGGATATGCGAGCTTGCGGTGACGACGCGATCTGCAACCGCCAGCTTCCCGACATCTGTGCGGCATTTCCCCATCGAGATAACAAGCGAAACCGATTGGGCGGCAGTTCTCGAGGGTGTTGATGTCATCGTCCATCTCGCCGCTCGTGTTCACATCATGAACGACCGCGCAGCCGATCCGCTTGCGGAATTTCGGCGGATCAACACCGCCGCCACCTTGAACCTCGCCGAGCAGGCCGCCCGCGCGGGCGTAAAAAGGTTCGTCTTCATCAGCAGCATCAAGGTCAACGGTGAGGAGAACGATCGGCCCTTCCGGCACGACGATACGCCAATGCCGATCGATCCCTATGGCATCTCGAAGCTGGAAACTGAAATCGGGCTGCGTGAAATCGCCGCCCGAACAGGCATGGAGGTCGTCGTCGTTCGCCCGCCGCTCGTCTATGGACCCGGTGCGAGGGGCAATTTTGCCCTGCTCGTCGGACTTGTCCGGAAGAGGATACCGCTCCCCTTCGCGTCGCTGAAGAACCGCCGAACACTGGTCGCGCTTCCAAATCTCGTCGATCTGATCATCACCGGGATGAAGCATCCCGGCGCAGCCGGCGAGACCTTTCTCGCAGGCGATGGAGAAGATCTTTCGACTCCAGGGCTTATTGAAGGGATTGCCGCAGGGCTGGGTGTCAAACCGATGCTGCTCCCCTTTCCCCCCGCCTTGTTGCAGATGGGCGCGAGAGTCACGGGAAAGGACGCCGTCTACCAACGTCTTTGTGGCTCCCTCCAGGTCGACATATCCCGTGCCCGCGACGTGCTTGGCTGGTCGCCCCTGGTCACGCCGCGCGAAGGCCTGAAGCTTGCGGTGAAGTAACCGTTACTCGCTCGTCACACCCTGAAACGGGTGCACCTCACGGCCGGGCATGAAGACGCCGAGACGTTTGATTTCCCATTCGAGCTTGATGCCGTCTTTTTCGAAGACCTCGCGGCGCACCTGTTCGCCGAGATATTCGAGGTCGTAGCCGGTCGCCTGCCCCATGTTGATCATGAAATTGCAGTGCAGCGACGACATCTGCGCTCCGCCGATGACGAGGCCGCGGCAGCCTGCCTCGTCGATCAGTTTCCAGGCCGAATGGCCGGCGGGGTTCTTGAAGGTCGACCCGCCGGTCTTTTCACGCACCGGCTGCACCGTCTCGCGATGATTGCGCACGGCGTCCATCTCGGCGCGGATCTGCGCGCGCTCTTCCGGATAGCCCTCGAACAGCACGGAGGTAAAGATCAGATCTGTCGATGCGGTCGAATGCCGGTAGGAATAGCCCATCTCGGCATTGGAAAGCACATGCTTGTCGCCCTTGCGGTCGACCGCATGGACTTCGATCAGCCGCTCGCGCGTCTCCACGCCATTGGCCCCGGCATTCATGCGCGCCGCGCCACCGATGCCACCGGGAATGCCGTAGAAGAAATGGAAGCCGCCGATGCCGTTGTCCATCGCCATCGCCGCCACATGTTTGTCAGGGCAGATGGCGCCGGCCAGGATGCGGTTTTCGCCGGCGAGCTCGACGAAGCCGAACCCCTTGGCCGACAGGCGCAGCACGACGCCGGGAATGCCGCCATCGCGCACCAGGATGTTGGAGCCGACGCCGACCACCGTCAGCGGCACCTCTTCCGGCAATATCTTCAGGAAGGCGATGAGATCGTCGATGTCATGCGGCTGGAACATCAGCTCGGCCAGGCCGCCGGCCCTGAACCAGGTGACGCGGTCCATCGGGGCATCCGGCGTGATACGGCCGCGGATATCCTTTACACCCTCTCCGAGAGACGCGAGAAGCTTTTCCCCATTCACCTGTTTCATACGGACTTTCCCGATAGGCCTTCCAGTTGCTTGGGCAGCGCCGCTGCCCAGGATGTGATGCTCCCAGCCCCCAACAGAACCACGAAATCGCCAGGCTTTGCAACCTCCGCGACCATCTGCGGCAAAAGCTCCGCCGAGGTGAGAAAGCGGGCGTCGCGATGGCCGCCGGATTTTATGCGCGAAACCAGCGACACGGAATCGATACCCTCGATCGGATCCTCCCCCGCTGCATAGACAGGTGCCAGGAAGATGCTGTCGGCATCGTTGAAGCAGGCGGCGAATTCCTCGAACAGGCTCGCAAGACGACTATAGCGGTGCGGCTGGTGGACCGCGATGATGCGCCCCTTGCAGGATTCGCGGGCAGCGCGCAGCACAGCCTTGATCTCGACGGGATGGTGACCGTAATCGTCGAAGATCTGCACCCCGTTCCATTCGCCGGTCAGCGTGAAGCGCCGCTTGACGCCGCCGAAGGAAGCAAGCCCCTTGGCGATATCGGCGCTCGATATGCCGAGCCGGTTGGCAACGGCAATCGCCGCCGTCGCGTTGGAGATATTATGCCGTCCGGGCATCGGCATGACCAGCCCCTTGAGCTCGATCACCTGGCCGGTGCGGCGGCGGCGGATTTCCACGTCGAAGATCGAGCGCGTGCCGTCGATGCGGACATTCTTGAAGCGCACGTCGGCCTGCGGGTTCTCGCCATAGGTGATGATCTTGCGGTCCTCGATGCGGCCGACCAGCGACTGCACCTCGGGATGGTCGAGGCACATGACGCCGAAGCCGTAAAACGGCACGTTCTCGACGAACTGCCGGAAGGCGGCGCGCACGGCGTCGAAATTGCCGTAATGGTCGAGATGTTCCGGGTCGATATTGGTGATGACGGCGACATCGGCCGGAAGCTTGAGGAAGGTGCCGTCGGATTCGTCGGCCTCGACCACCATCCACTCGCCCTCGCCCATGCGGGCGTTGGTGCCGTAGGCATTGATGATGCCGCCATTGATGACGGTCGGGTCGAGCCCACCGGCTTCGAGCAGTGTGGCGACCAGCGAGGTGGTCGTCGTCTTGCCATGCGTGCCGCCGATGGCGATCGCATTGCGGAAGCGCATCAACTCGGCCAGCATTTCGGCACGGCGCACCACCGGCAGCAGCTTTTCGCGCGCGGCGATGAGCTCCGGATTGCTCTTCTTGATCGCCGTCGAGACGACCACGACTTCGGCCTCGCCCAGGTTTTCGGCTCGGTGACCGACGAATACCTCGATGCCCTTGTCGCGCAGGCGCTGGACATTGGCACTGTCGGCCTGGTCCGATCCCTGCACCTTGTGGCCGAGATTGTGCAGCACCTCGGCAATACCGCTCATGCCGATGCCGCCAATGCCGATGAAATGGACGAGACCGATCGTCTTCGGCAGTTTCATGCGCGTGTCCTTTTGAATTCCGCAATTGTCCGTCCGGCGGCAATAGCCTCAACCATGTCGGCAAGCAAGTTTGCTGCGTCGGGTTTCCCGGCGAGTTTCGCTGCCGCCGCCATGTGCGAAAGCTTTTCCGGATCGTTCATGACAGCCGTCAGGATCGCCGCGATCTTCTCCGGCGAAAGCTCTGACTGGGCAATCACCTTCGCCCCGCCGGTCGCAGCGAGTGCCGCCGCATTCGCCGCCTGGTCGTGATCGAGAGCGTGCGGGTAAGGCACGAGCACGGCAGGCCGCCCGATGACGGAGATTTCCGAAACCGTCGAGGCGCCCGAACGGCAGATGACGAGATGCGCCCTCGCCAGCCTCTCGGCCATGTCGGTAAAGAAGGGTGCGATATCGGCCCCCATCTCCAGCTTGGCGACGCAGCCGCTGACCATCTCCATGTCCTCGGGACGCACCTGCTGGGTGATGCGCAGGCGCACGCGAAGCGCGTCGTCGAGCAGGCTGATCGCCGTCGGCAGCGCCTTGGAAAAATATTGCGCGCCCTGGCTGCCACCGAAGACGACGAGGTTGAAGGCCTCACCCGGATGCGATGGCGTATAAGGCACCTCGGCCGCGGCAATGATCGCCGGGCGGACCGGATTACCCGTCGTCACCGTCTTGTCTGGAAAGGCGGCACCGCCCTCCGGCAAGAAACCGCCGGCGATGGCCTGCACACGGGTTGCTAAGGCCTTGTTGGCTCGGCCCATCACGGCGTTCTGCTCGTGGATCATCGAGGGCACGCCGAGCCGCGTAGCGGCAAGCAGCGGCGGCACGGTGGGATAACCGCCGAAACCGACGACGATGACAGGTTGCAGCCGCTGGATCAGTTTCTTTGCGGCCCGCATGCCGCTCCAGAGCGTCCACAGCGAGCGGGCCACGGCAACCGGGTTCTTCGAGCCGATCGTCGCCGACGGCACGACATGGATCTCCTCGGCCGGGAACTTTCCGGCATAACGCTCGGCTCGGCTGTCCGTGACGAGATGCACCGAATAGCCGCGCTCCTTCAGCTTGAAGGCCAGCGCCTCCGCCGGGAACACATGGCCGCCGGTTCCCCCGGCGGCAAGCAGCACGATGCCTTTGCTCATGGTCTTCTACTCCGCCGGCATGCCGTGCGGGACGCGGAAGAGGCTCCGGTCCTGCGCGCGTTTTTCCGGTCGATGCCGCGTCAGCGCCAGGATGAAGCCGGCGGTGACGCAGATCGCCACCATGGACGAACCGCCATAGGAAATCAGCGGCAGCGTCATGCCCTTCGCCGGCAGCAGTTCGAGATTGACGCCGATATTGATGATCGACTGGATGCCCATCTGCAGCACGAGGCCGGCGACGGCGAAGCGATTGAAGTCGTTCCGCTCGCGATAGGCATGCGAGAGGCCGCGCAGCACCAGCACGGTAAACAGCGCAACGAGCGCCATGCAGAAGACGATCCCGAATTCTTCGGCAGCGACCGAGAAGATGAAGTCAGTATGCGCATCCGGGATGATGCGCTTGACGATACCCTCACCCGGTCCCTGGCCGAACCAGCTGCCGCGGATGATCGCCTCGCGCGCGGTGTCGATCTGGAAAGTATCACCCTCGCCGGTCATGAACTTGTCTATTCGGCCGGCGACGTGCGGGAAGACGTAATAGGCGCTGAGCAGGCCACCGGCGCCGCCGATACCGAGCAGCATGATCCAGATCCATGGCATGCCGGCCATGAAGAACATCCCGCCCCAGACGGCCGTGGTCAGGATGGTCTGGCCGAGGTCCGGCTGCGCGATAAGAAGTGCCGCAACGATGCCGAACAGGATGATCGCAAAGAGATTGCCGGGGATCTCCGGCTGGCGCGCATGTTCGGCAAACAGCCAGGCGCAGACCACGACGAAGGCGGGCTTCATGAATTCCGACGGCTGGATGGAAAGGCCGGCGATCCAGATCCAGCGCCTGCCACCCTTGACCTCCTGCCCGACGAACAGCACCAGCACCATCATGGCGACGGAGATGATCAGGATCAGGATCGCGGTTCGCCGCACCTGGCGCGGCGTCAGGAACGACAGCCCGAGCATGACGCCGATCGAGGGGATCATGAAGGCCGCATGGCGCTTGACGAAGTGGAAAGGCTCGAGCCCGATGCGTTCGGCAACCGCAGGAGATGCCGCAAACGACAGCATGAAGCCGATGCCCATCAGGAAGATGAACATCGCCAGGAAGAAGCGGTCGATGGTCCAGAACCAATCGGCCAGAGCCCCACGTTCCGCGCGACTTACCATGTCATTTCTCTCCTGTTGCCGGACCGATCAGCATCGCAATCCCATCAAGCGCTGCCACGTGGCCGACGAAGGCATCGCCCCTGACTTCGAAATTCTTATACTGGTCGAAGCTTGCGCAAGCCGGGGATAACATCACGGCCGAAGCACTGCTTTCGTCGCGATCGGCATCGGCTGCCGCATGCGCGACCGCGCGCTCCAGCGTACCCGAAATCTCGTAAGGCACGGCCTCGCCGAGCGTCGCTGCGAATTCCGCGGCCGCCTCGCCGATCAGATAGGCCTTGGCGATGCGCGGAAAATAGGGAGCGAGCGTCGTGATGCCGCCAGCCTTCGGCAGGCCGCCGGCGATCCAATAGATGCGATCATAGCTCGAAAGAGCGGGTGCTGCGGCATCGGCATTGGTCGCCTTGGAATCGTTGATGAAAACGACGCGGCCACGCTGTCCAACCGGCTGCATGCGGTGCTTGAGCCCGGGGAACGAGGCAAGGCCGGCGCGGATGTCGTCGGCGGAAACCCCGACGGCGAGGCAGGCGGCGAC
>NZ_JALBGX010000165.1:0-13334 GCF_023006465.1 Rhizobium sp. PRIMUS64
TGACGGCGACCGAGCTTGCCGGCGTCGGCGGCATCACCGTGCAGACGGCGAGCACGCATCTTGCCAAGCTCGAAGCCGGCGGGCTGCTTGCCCAGCGCAAACAGGGGCGCCATCGCTATTTCACGCTGGCCGACGAGGCCGTCGCGCGGCTGATCGAAAGCATGATGGGCTTTGCCGCCGGACGCGGCCATCTGCGTCACCAGCCGGGACCGAAGGAGCCGGCGCTGCGCAAGGCGCGCATCTGCTACGATCACCTTGCCGGCGATTACGGCGTGCGCATGCTCGACAGCCTGATTGCCTCTGGCTCGATCGAGGCGGTCGGCGAAGGCCTGGCGCTGACGGAAAAGGGCGAAGGCGATCTCAAATGCATCGGCATCGATGTTAGCGACCTCAGATCGTCGCGCCGGCCGCTCTGCCGCTCCTGCCTCGACTGGAGCGAAAGACGCGCCCACCTCGCCGGCAGCCTCGGCAAAGCCCTGCTTTCAAGCTTCCTCGACAAAGGCTGGGCGCGGCGCACGGCGGAAAGCCGCTCGATCCTGTTTTCGCCGGAAGGCGATCGGCAGTTCCTGAAGCTTTTTCCGATTGATGGGTAGGTTTGTTACGGATCTACAAAAGATTCAAGTTCAGCATCCACCTCCCTCACGCACCTGCCCTCTTTTCATCTTCCTGCCGCACATGCGCGCGCAGCGCCGCCAGCGTGAGCGCCAGCGCCGCGTGATTGCTCTCGGCTTCACCGAGCACGCTTTCACCCTCCTTGATCTCGCGCAGCTGCGCACCGTAGAGCGACTCGTCCGCTGTCTGGCGGCCGCGGGCGAGGTGCCAAACCGCATCCGGCCGGACTTCCCGGCACAGGTCGATGGCGTGATTGACGTCGTGTGTGAAGGGTCGCGCCATCAGGAAGCCGTGCTCTGACTTGATACTGCTCGGCAGGTAATCGTTAGGACCGTCGAAATCGTTGGGCTCGGCCGGACGGAGTTGCTTCAACAGAAAGGCACAGGTGATGAAAGCGTCGATCCGGCTGTCGGGCATGTCAGTCTTTTCCAGGGTTTCGATGATGTCCTCGATCGTCATGCTGCCTTCCTCTTCATCCATTCTTTGGCATGCCGCTTGTTCTCCTCCCAAGAGCGGCGGTGGCGTCCTCCTCGATCGCCATCTAGTGCATGAGTTTGCCAAAGGTAGTCCCCGGGCTACGGTTCGTCTGCCATGACGCGGATTTGATGGATGTCACGCCATCCTCAACGCGGTAACAGGCTTGCCTGCTGCCAGACCATGTTCTCTCGGTGCTCGCAAGCTATCGGCGACTTGCCTCTAGCAGCCTTTCTTCCTCATCTTCCTTTCGATCTTGGCTCTCCTGTCGGTGCCATCCCCGGCATGCTTTCCGCCGGTCAGGGCATTATCCTTCATCGCCTGCAGCTGCGCACAGCTTCGGTGCTTGCCCTTGGCGATAACGTCGGTGGATGTGAAGGCAAACAGCAGCACTACGGCTGCCGCCGGTCGGACGAAAGCTGAAAGCCTCATTGTCCCTCTCCTCTTGCGCATGCATGGTACGCCCCAGACCGTGAAGCAGCAATGAGCCTCGACGAGGCCGCGGCACTCGCGCAGGTCCGTCATTCTATCGGCATCGGGGATCCGCTCGACCCACAACGAGCTCAACTTTTCATCGAAAGTGAAATATCCACTGCAACCTATTGTTTTCGCGCCGCTAAGCGGCACGCTGCTGAGAAATCATTAAGCATGTTCTGGTACTCTCACCTTCTAAATTAACGAGAGAGCCCTATCATGGCGTCGATCCAGCATAAGATCATCATTGCGAGCATCGCGATTTTCGCCTTGGCGGGCGGCGCGACGGGCGTCGGCATCTGGTCCGCCTCGACCCTCTCCGAAAACAACGCCGACGTTGCCCGGTCGGCACAGATCCTGCGCAACCACATGCAGGCCGACATGATGCATGACGCAATGCGCGCGGACGTGCTGGCATCCATGCTGGCGTCCAATCCGGCAGCCGGCATAGAAGCTGCCGGGGTGAAGGCGGATCTGGCGGAGCACGACGCGTCGTTCCGCGAGATGATTGCTGCCAACAAGGCGCTTGCCGCCGACGAAAAGACCAAAGCGCTGCTTGCCAGCATCGAACCTCCCCTTCTGACCTATGTCGAAAGCGCCAAGAAGATCGTCGATCTGGCGAGCCAGGATCCCTCGGCGGCTTTGAAGGCCTTGCCCGAATTCATGCAGCAGTTCTCGACGTTGGAATCGGCCATGGAACAGGCCGGGGATGAGATCACCGCAGCGTCGGACGAAATTTCCAAACATAGCGCCGACATAAAAGCGTCGGTCGATATCGTCCTGAAAGCGCTTCTGGGCTTGGCCGCGCTCTTCGCCGTTGGCCTCTATTTCCTGACCCGCAAGACCGTCACGAAGCCTATCCTTTCGCTTTCCAACGACATGCAAAGGCTCGCCGGTGGTGACACAGCCATTGCCTGCACCGGGATCGGCCGCCCCGATGAAATCGGAACGATGGCATCGGCCGTCGAAATCTTCCGCCAGGCAGCGATTGCCAACAAGCAGCTTGAGCAAGACGCCGAGGCAGCCCGATTGCAGGGCGAAGCCGAGAGGGTCACGGCGCGCCAGCAGGCTGACGAAGATGCCGCCGAACGGCTGCGGGCGGCGACATCGGGCCTCGCCGCAGGCTTGAAGCGGCTTGCATCCGGCGATCTCGCCTTCCAGATCGACGAGCCCTTCGCCCCCGATTTCGAGGGCCTCCGGCATGATTTCAACATGTCGATCCGGCAGCTCGATCAGACGCTCAGCGCGATCGCAACCGCCATTGCCGCGATCGATGAAGGCACAAGGGAAATCGCCTCCGGGGCCGGCGATCTGTCGAAACGAACCGAACAGCAGGCAGCTTCTCTGGAAGAAACCGCCGCAGCGCTCGATCAGATCACCGCCAATGTCTCGAACTCGAGCAAGCGGACCGACGAGGCACGTACTGAAGCAACCGACGCAAACCGCAACGCCGCCAAGTCTTCCGAAGTCGTGTCGCATGCCGAAGAAGCCATGCGCCGCATCGAGGCTTCGTCCCAGCAGATCTCCAGCATTATCGGCGTGATCGACGAGATCGCCTTCCAGACCAATCTGCTGGCACTGAATGCCGGTGTCGAAGCGGCACGCGCCGGAGACGCGGGCAAGGGTTTTGCGGTGGTGGCGCAGGAAGTTCGCGAGCTCGCCCAGAGATCGGCGCAGGCGGCAAAGGAAATCAAAGGCCACATCCAGAAATCGTCGGTGGAAGTGGAAAGCGGCGTCAAACTGGTTCTCGATACCAGCCAGGTTCTGAAGGCGATCAGCGAGCAGATTGCCCGCATCAATCAGCACATGGATGCCATCGCCGTATCGGCAAGAGAGCAGTCGACCGGCCTTGCCGAAGTCAACACCGCCGTCAATTCCATGGACCAAGTGACCCAGCAGAACGCAGCGATGGTGGAGCAATCCACCGCGGCATCCGGCCAGCTTGCCCAGGAAGCTGCCAAGCTGCGCGAACTCGTTTCCCGGTTCAGGCTTCGGGCGACAGGCTCGACGCAATCTGCAGCGGCACGCCGGGGTGGGCAGCTGGCGGCCTGACGGCTGCTATCTGCTCGCCATTTGTCCATTCCCACGACATCGCGGGGGACCTCAGATCATCGCGGCTGCCGCTCCTGCCTCGACTGTAACGAAAGGCGGGCTCATCTTGCCGGCAGTCTCGGCGGGTCCCTGCTGTCAAGTTTCTTCGACAAAGGCTGGGCGCGCCGGACGGCGGAAAGTCGCGCCATCATCTTCTCGGCGGAAGGCGGCGGGCAGTCACTGCACTCTTCAGCAGATCTGGCAGCAGAGCCTATCCAAGAGGGCAAGTGATAAATCAGATCAAAGCCCACTACCCCCTCGCCCGCAGCATCGAGGACATGCGGAGCACCCTGATACCAATAGGTTCGTTTGTAGGTCAAAAAAGGCAAAAGATTCAAACCGTCATTCGAAATACAAATCAAATAATAAATGGTTGCGTTGACTCAAATATGCTACCTGTTGTTTAATGACGACGTCATTAACGGAGGAATGCAAGATGTCCGTCACGTTAAACTCTCCAATATCATGGAAAAACCCATCGGCTGATGACAGCACTATGCTCGACAATCTTCAGCCGAACATCATCAAGGCGCATGTTCGTGAGTTTTTGACTCTGTTTTTTCTGCGGTTTGACGATAAGGAGGCTGCGAAAAGCTTCCTTCGGGCAATTTCCACGACGCTGATGAAATCGGCAAAGCAACATTTAATGGAAATTGAAGCATTCAAAGCCAAACCTTCGACGCCGGGAACGCCGTACATTGGGCTTGGCCTTACTGACGCGGGCTATCAAGCCCTCCAAATCGCCCAAAGGCCGAGCGATCCGATATTCCGCGCGGGTATGCAAAAATCCGACTTGAATGACCCTGATGTCAGCAGGTGGGATTCTTATTTTCGCCATCCCATCCATGCGGTCGTTTTGGTGGGAGATATGCTCAATGACACCAAGGTCACTGCTCATGATCAGGTGGTAAACTTGATCCAAGCCTCGCAAGGGGTAACAATCGTCGGGACGCAAGATGGCCTGGGCCTTCACAATGACAATAGAGAAGGTATCGAACACTTTGGCTATGTCGATGGGCGCAGCCAGCCGCTGTTTCTGCTGGAAGACATCGACGCGGAAGAAAACGCGACAGATGGGATTGCGAACTGGGATCCGGCTTTCCCATTAGAACAGGTTATTGTTCCTGATCCAGCAGCGCCCGATCCGGCCGTTCATTTCGGAAGTTACTTCGTATACCGGAAGCTGGAACAAAACGTCCGCCGCTTCAAAAGGCAAGAGCAGAAACTTGCAGATCGCTTGTTCGGATCTGATGACGAAAGGGCCGGCGCCATGGTCGTCGGGCGCTTTGAGGACGGAACGCCGGTCACGATGCAGTCAGAAGACGGAGTTGAGTCACCCGTCCCGAACAACTTCAACTACTTCAGCGACAAGAGCGGCGCGAAGTGTCCCTTTTCAGGGCATATCCGAAAAACCAATCCGCGAGGGTCGGGCGGGTTCGAAAACAGTGCTGGCGAGCGAAAGCACCTCATGGCCCGACGCGGCCAAACCTATGGCGTGCGAACAGATAATCCGAACGATGGCAAGATCGAGAACAAACCGAGTAAATACGTCGGCCTGCTGTTCATGGCGTTCAACAGTGACATAGGCAATCAATTCGAATTCACGCAGAAAAATTGGGCCAACAATCCCGGTTTCCCAGCCGTTCCGGCTGGCTTTCCACCGCCTGGGGTCGATCCGGTCATCGGTCAAACAAAACAAGATGCTGCGCGACCAGATATGGAAGGAGCTGCCATCTGGGGTGATCCCAGCTCCCTCAAGACCGTTGCAACCGTTCCTCAAGCGGTGAAGATGAAGGGAGGCGAATATTTCTTTATGCCGTCCCTCGCGTTTCTGAGCTCGCTTTAAACTTGCCATGACGTCGGCGGGCAATCCTGCCGACGTCATTCCACCGTCATCTCCAGGCACTCTCACCTTATAGCGCCGCGCACGATGCTAGGCGAGCATTCGGCTGATGCGGCTTGCGATTGTGCCTTCCGGTTCCCTCCCCATGCGCGTTCGGTGGCGAGCGGGTTCCTGCTTGTCGAGGCCGGGATGATGGCGGCCAACGCCGCCGATCCGGCAGCGACGCCGGAGCCGGTCGCTTGCCGCATCGCAGCCATGCTTGAGATCAGGTTGAGCTTTGGCCGGGCATCGTGTAAAGCCGCAGCATTCCCGGACAAGACCCAGACTTCCAGCCCAGACTTTCAGCAAGGCGTGAACATATGGACGGCTTCGACCTCATTATCTTCGACTGCGACGGCGTTCTCGTCGATTCGGAAATCATCGCGGCGGAAGTCGAATCAGCGCTTCTGACGGAGGCCGGATATCCGATCGGCGTCGAAGAAATGGGCGAGCGCTTCGCCGGCATGACATGGCGCAACATCCTGCTGCAGATCGAGCGCGAGGCGAGCATCCCGTTTTCGGCCTCACTGCTCGATAAGTCAGAGAAGATGCTCGACCTCAGGCTGGCGCAGGACGTCCAGGCCATTCCGGGTGTCGAATTCGCTGTCTCCAGGCTGCCGATCAAGCGCTGCATCTGCTCGAATTCGAGCACCAAGCGGCTCGACATGATGCTGACCAAGGTGGGCCTGAAGCCGCTTTTTGCGCCGAACATTTTCTCCGCCAAGGACCTTGGCCCCGACCGCGCCAAGCCGAAGCCCGACATCTTCCTGCATGGCGCAAGCCAGATGGGTGTTTCGCCTGACAAGGTTGTTGTGGTCGAGGATTCCGTCCACGGCGTGCATGCGGCGCGCGCCGCCGGCATGCGCGTCATCGGTTTTACCGGCGCCTCGCACAGCTATCCCGCCCATGCCGACAAATTGACGGATGCCGGCGCCGAAACGGCAATCTCCCGCATGAACGACCTGCCGGGCGTCGTCGCCGCACTGGCGGCCTGGGACAACGTTCTCTGAGCCTCCCGAAGCGCCTCAAGCCCGCTCTTGTCAATGCGACGAATAACGGAGATCAGCTCTCCGAGCCCGTAAGCTGCACGCTATGTCAATGGGTAGCGGATCGGGTCAGCACCAGCACTTCCCCGTCGGCGGGTATCAGCAATCTGGAAGCAGGAATGCCGCGCGCCTCTGCCGCGCGACGCAAATCCTCACGGCCAATTGTTGCGTGATCGAGCGCCTCCATGTGGGTGGCAATCACAAGGCTGGACGCGGCGATTTCGCAAACTGCGATCGTTTCCTCGGCATTCATGACAATGAGGTCGCCATTCCATAACGCGCCACAGGAATGGGTGATGAGGATATCGGGACTCGTCGCGCGGATGACGTCGGCGACCGGCGGATAGAGCACGGTGTCGCCAGCCCAGTAGATCGAAGGTTCGCCCGCTGCTTCGAGGCTGAAACCCATGACCGAGCCCATCTCTTCGAGAACGGGACCAAGCCCATGGCTGCCTTCGCGGCGCGTGAGCGTCAGACCTTCCCAAGTCGCCATATCGGTCAATGGCGAGACCTCGGTGAATCCTGCTCCGCGAATTTCCGCTTCGTCGCCAGGTTGGCAGATAATCGGCATGTGCTTCGGCACATGCTCCATCGCCACCTCGTCGAAATGATCCTCGTGCAAGTGCGAGACGATCACCAGTTCCACGCCATCGAGGATCTTATCGATGCTGACAGGAAGCTCGACCAATGGGTTCGGCGAGCGACCGGCAAAAGAAGGCTGGCTGTGCTTCGGAGCGAAATAAGGATCGATCAGCACCGTGCGGCCAGCGTAGTCGAGCTTCAAGGTCGCGTTTCGGATCAACTGGAGCTTCATGGCAACATTCTCCCTGCGGCACCTGTCCTGAGATGATCGTCGCAGTTGCTGGCGTGAAATCAAGTCGGCCAGCGATCCATCGGTGCGCGGGAGACGAAATTAAAGCCGATGCGAAAAATGAGTGTTGTTTTCGATCTCGAGGGACGGTTCGCGCAACCTTACCGGGGGTCGAGACACGTGGCTCGACCCAGGCAGAGGTGGCGGCAGCCGGATGAGGGCCGATGTCAGGTCGAAGCCCGAATTGCTTTAGCTGCTCTTCTTGGTCTTTGCCGGCTGGGTGTCGAAGCCGACATTGACGCGCACCAGGGCGCCGGAGCCGACCGGCATCTTGATGCCGTCCTTGCGGAAGATGACCTGCGCACCCGGCGTGCCCGGCGGGATCTCGGTCGGGAACTTGGTGACCTCGGAATAAAGCACGGTCTCGCCGTCGAGGACGGAGATGCGGATCGGCAGCGTCACCGGGCCTGGCGTACCGGCCGGGCCGGCAACGAGGCGCAACTGGGCGACAACCGTCATCGTCAGGTTCGTGTCGTTCAGCGTGCACTGGCGGGTGTAATCGCCGAAGGAGGCCTGGAAGACGACCTGCTGCGGATCGTCTTTCTTGCCCTTGGCATAGGTGCGGAAGATCGCGTCCTGGTCACGCATGAAGATCTGCGGGCAGGCGCCCTGGACGACGGGGGCGACCGTGCCCTGCGCCGTCGTGGCGGTGCCGATCGAAGGATTGTTCGAAGAGGGGTTGGCGGGCGCCAGCGGCATGATCTGGGCGGTGCCGTTCGGCTGGGTCGTCGGCGCTGACGACTTGCTGTCGCCGCCTATGCCGAGCGAGTTGCAACCAGTCAGCAGGGCAAGAAAAGATGCGGAGACGATGAGACGCGAGACCTTGCCGAGCACCATATTCCATCCCTTGTACAAGCGTTTCTTGGAGGCCCCATGTCTTTTTCGCGAGGCCTTTCATGACGGTTTGCGATGGTCTATATCAGCGGCGCAAACAAAAATCGATTGGGTAAGCGCCGTTTTGATGCACTTTTCGACGCCGGATGCGGGCAAGTTCAAAAGCATACAAGCAGAGCCCTGCCCGCAGGGCGGCCCCTTTTCGATTTCCGGCCCAGATTTCCGGCAGAGCGGGCCATGGCGCGCCCGGCCGGATTTCCTCCAGCGATAGATCAAGGATGACGAACGTGGACTATATCTCGACCCGCGGCGAGGCCCCTTCCCTCGGCTTTTGCGACGCCCTTTTGACGGGGCTGGCGCGCGATGGCGGGCTCTACGTTCCCTCGAAATGGCCGAGCTTTTCCAAGAAGGAGATCCGGGCGCTCAGGGGCAAGACCTATCAGGAGATCGCCTTCACCATCCTGTCGCCCTTCACCAATGGCGAGATCCCCGACGATACCTTCCGGGCGATGATCGACGAGGCCTATGGCACCTTCCGCCATCCGGCGATCGCGCCGCTCGTCCAGACCGGGCCGAACAGCTTCGTCATGGAGCTTTTCCACGGCACGACGCTCGCCTTCAAGGACGTGGCGATGCAATTGCTCGCCCGGTTGATGGATTATGCGCTCGAGAAGCGCGGCGAGCGGGCGACGATCGTTGGCGCCACCTCGGGCGATACCGGCGGGGCGGCGATCGACGCATTCGCCGGCCGCGAACGTACCGACATCTTCATCCTCTTCCCGCACGGCAAGGTCTCGCCGGTGCAGCAGCGGCAGATGACGACCTCGTCGTCATCAAATGTGCATGCGCTTGCCGTCGAGGGCAATTTCGACGACTGCCAGAACCTCGTGAAGGCGATGTTCAACGACGTGGCCTTCCGCGACAAGGTCCGGCTGTCAGGCGTCAACTCGATCAACTGGGCGCGGATCATGGCCCAGATCGTCTATTATTTCACGGCGGCGGTGGCGCTTGGCGGCCCGGACCGGAAGATCTCGTTCACGGTGCCCACCGGCAATTTCGGCGATATTTTCGCCGGCTACTGCGCCAAGCGCATGGGCCTGCCGATCGACCGGCTGGTGATCGCGACCAACGAGAACGACATTCTGGCGCGGGCGCTGAAGACCGGCCGCTACGACATGAAGGCGGTCAAGGCGACGAGTTCGCCGTCGATGGACATCCAGATCTCCTCGAACTTCGAACGGCTGCTCTTCGAAGCCTATGACCGCGACGCCTCGAAGGTGCGCGCGGCGATGGAAAGCCTCAAGCAATCCAACGGCTTCGAGATCGGTGCGCAAGCGCTGAAGGCGATCCGCCGCGACTTCCGCGCCGGGCGCGCCAGCGAGAAGCAAGTGGCAGAGACGATCCGCCAGACCCATGCCGAGACCGGCTATCTGCTGGATCCGCATTCGGCGATCGGCGTCTTCGTCGCGCAGAAGAAAGAAAAGCCGAATACGCCGATGGTGACGCTTTCGACCGCGCATCCGGCGAAATTCCCCGCCGCCGTAAAATCCGCCTGCGGTATTGACCCGGCGCTTCCGACGTGGCTTGCTGATCTAATGCACAGGGAGGAGCGTTTCCAGATCATCAAACCGGAGCTGAAAGCCGTTGAGACTTTTATCGGCAAGCATGCCCGCGGCGAGACGACAGCAGGCGCAGAAAGATAGCCAATGACAGTTGAGTGCACCCGGCTTAAATCCGGGCTGACAGTAGTCACAGAGACCATGCCGCATCTTGAAAGCGTTGCGCTCGGAGTCTGGATCAAATCGGGATCGCGTAACGAGACGGATAACGAGCACGGCATCGCTCATCTGCTCGAACACATGGCCTTCAAGGGCACGGCGCGCCGCACGGCCCGCCAGATTGCCGAGGAGATCGAGGATGTCGGCGGCGAAGTCAATGCCGCGACCTCGACCGAGACGACCTCCTATTATGCCCGCGTGCTCAAGGACTACGTGCCGCTTGCCGTCGACATCCTCGCCGACATCCTGACGGAATCGGCCTTCGAGGAAGAGGAGCTGGAGCGCGAGAAGCAGGTGATCCTGCAGGAGATCAACGCCGCCAACGACACGCCCGACGACGTGGTGTTCGACCGGTTCTCCGAGGTCGCCTATCGTGACCAGACGCTCGGCCGGGCGATCCTCGGCACGCCGGAGACCGTCGTCTCCTTCACGCCGCAGCAGATCCGTGGCTATCTCAGCCGCAACTACACGACCGACCGCATGTTCGTGGTCGCCACCGGCGCCGTCGAGCATGAAGAATTCCTGCGCATGGTCGAGGATCGTTTCGCGAGCCTGCCGACTGCCCCTTCCGCGCCGCCCGTCATGGAACCGGCGCGTTATATCGGCGGCAGCGTGCGCGAACCGCGCGACCTGATGGACGCGCAGATCCTGCTCGGCTTCGAAGGCAAGCCTTACCACGCCCGCGATTTCTACTGTTCGCAGATCCTCGCCAATATCCTTGGCGGCGGCATGTCGTCCAGGCTCTTCCAGGAAGTGCGCGAGTTCCGCGGCCTCTGTTATTCCGTCTATGCCTTCCACTGGGGCTTTTCCGACACCGGCATCTTCGGCATTCATGCCGCGACCGGCGGTGAAAACCTGCCGGAGCTGGTGCCCGTCATCATCGACGAGCTGCACAAATCAGCCGATCAGATCCACCAGAAGGAAATCGAGCGCGCCCGCGCCCAGATCCGCGCCCAGCTGTTGATGGGTGCGGAAAGCCCGGCGGCCCGCGCCGGCCAGATCGCAAGGCAGATGATGCTTTACGGCCGGCCGATCTCCAATCCGGAGATGATGGAGCGGCTGGAGGGCATCACCATCGAGCGGCTGACCGACCTCGCCGGCCGGCTGTTCTATGACACGGTGCCGACGCTTTCGGCGATCGGTCCGTTGGAACAGCTCGCGCCGATGGAAGACATCACCGCCTCGCTTTCGGTCCCGGCGTCGAAGACGCTGCAGGCAAGCCGCTGAGCCGACGTCTGTCCTGCCGGGAGTGATCGATGCCAAAATCGGTTTTTCGGTTCCTGTCGCGGCAGCCGGAAGCGGTGGAGCTGGAGAACGACAGATATCTCCTGCGCCTGCCGCGCTATCAGGATTTCAACCAGTGGCACCGGCTGCGCGCCGAAAGCCGCAAGTTCCTGGAACCCTGGGAGCCGACCTGGCGGCGCGACGAGCTGACGGAGGGCGCCTACCGCGCCCGCGTCGTCCGTGGCAAGCAGGAATATGCCTCGGGCCAGGCGGTACCGCTGTTCATTTTCCTGAAAGGCGACATGACGCTCGTCGGCGGTGTCACCATCGGCTACATCAGAAGAGGTGCGGCACAAAGCTGCATGATCGGCTACTGGATGGGCGAACGCCATGCCGGCCAGGGGCATATGTTCGCCGCCCTTCAATTGGTTATTCCTTACATCTTCGCCGGGCTTGAGTTGCACCGTATCGAAGCAGCCTGTATTCCAGATAACGCGCGCAGCATTCGTCTGCTTGAAAAAGCCGGGTTTCAACAGGAAGGCTATCTGCGCGGATATTTAAAGATCAACGGTCAGTGGCATGACCATGTGATGTTTTCACGTCTCGCCACCGATACGGATAAAGGCAGGAAAACCGACAGCCGATGACAAGAGACCGCATGCTGCCCAAGTCACCGTCCGGACGAGTGATCGCGGTGATCGCAGCCTTTTTCCTGGCGGCCTTCGCCTTCGTGGCGGGCGTTGCCCAGGCGGCCGAACCTGTAAAAATTTCCCGTGACGATACCGCGCTCGATCTGACCGCGACGACCGAGATCTACGCCAACCAGGGCGAGGCCTTCCAGGTTTCGACGGCGGCCGGCGCCGATGGGATCCGCCGCCGCATCGAGGTCAGGGCAAGCTCGGAGAACCATCAGGGCGACTGGGCGGTGTTTGCGCTCGCCAACGTTTCGGAGGAACAGCTCGAGCGCGTCATCGTCGCGCCGCATTTCCGTCTGGTCAATTCCAAGCTGTTCTGGCCGGATCTCGGCTCGCAGCGCATCAGCGCCATCACCCCGAGCGAAGGTTTTGCGCTCGATCGGCAGCCGAGCGACGAGGCCGATGTCTTTCGCATCACGCTGAACCCCGGCGCCGTCATCACCTTCGTCGCCGAACTGTCGACGCCGGAGCTGCCGCAGATCTATCTCTGGGAACCCGACGCCTACAAGGACACGATCAACGCCTTCACGCTCTATCGCGGCATCGTGCTGGGCATTGCCGGCCTGCTTGCCGTGTTCCTGACCATCCTCTTCGTCGTCAAGGGCACCTCGATGCTGCCGGCGACGGCGGCCCTTGCCTGGGCGGTGCTCGGCTATATCTGCGTCGACTTCGGTTTCCTCGGCAAGCTGATCAGCGTCGCTTCGGCCGACCAGCGAATATGGCGCGCCTGTGCGGAGGTGGCGCTGGCGTCGAGTTTCGTCATCTTCCTGTTCACTTATCTCAACCTCAACCGCTGGCATGCGCATCTCGGCTACGCGACACTTGCCTGGGTGCTTGGCCTTGCCCTGCTCTTTGGCGTGGCGATCTACGATCCGTCGATTGCCGCCGGCATCGCCAGGCTTTCCTTCGCGCTGACGGCGACGATGGGGCTGCTTTTGATCATCTATCTCGGCTTCAACCGCTATGACCGCGCCATCCTGCTGGTCCCGGCCTGGGCGCTGATCCTGGTGTGGCTGTTCGGGGCGTGGCTGACGGTCACCGGACGGCTCGACAACGACATCATCCAGCCCGCACTCGGCGGCGGCCTGGTGCTCATCGTGCTCTTGATCGGCTTCACCGTCATGCAGCATGCTTTTGCCGGCGGCGCCTTCCAGCAGGGGCTGTTTTCCGATCTCGAGCGGCAATCGCTGGCGCTGACCGGCTCCGGCGACATGGTGTGGGATTGGGACGTGGCGCGCGACCGCGTCGTCACCATTCCCGACGTCTCGATCAAGCTCGGCCTGTCGCCGGGCGCCATGCATGGCGCGGCGCGCAACTGGCTGCCGCGGCTGCATCCCGACGACCGGGACCGCT